>JAZRVU010000104.1:0-17127 GCA_045599305.1 Acutalibacteraceae bacterium
CGGCCGCTGGCGCCGTGGGCCGGGCATGGCTCTGTTTCGCGCGTTGGGGGAGGAGATGGGGGAAAACCTGCCCATCATCGCCGAGGACCTCGGCCTGCTCACCCCCGCCGTGCGGGAACTGCTTCGGGAGTCGGGCTATCCCGGCATGAAGGTACTGCAATTCGCCTTTGACGGCAGCTCGCAGAACGATTATCTTCTGCACAATCACGGCCGCAACTGCGTGGTCTACACCGGCACCCACGATAACGATACCATCGCCGGCTGGGCCGAAAACGCCGACGAGGAGAGCGTGACGCTTGCCCGGCGGTATATGCACGTGGATGACCGCGAGGGGATCAACTGGGCGATGATCCGTCTGGCGCTCATGTCCCCGGCCGACGTGGCGATCCTGATGATGCCGGACTTCATGGGGCTGGGCAGCGAGGCGCGGGTGAACACCCCCTCCACACTGGGCGGCACCAACTGGCAGTGGCGCATCGGCCGCGGCTGCACGAACGACTGGCTGGCCCGTATCATCCGCGAAAACGTGGCACTGTACGGCCGCCTGCCCAAAGAACCGGAAAAGCCTTTGCCCAAAGAAACAGACGCATAAATAAAAAACGCCTTCGTGCCGGCGGCACGGAGGCGTTTTGATGTGTTCAGATATGCTGTCTGCGGCGGAAAGCCAGCAGCGCCCGGCAGATGGCACCGCCGGCCAGCAGATTGGCAGCGATCTCGACCAACGCATTCACACCGGCAAACGCCACGAACAGGGCGCCCACCGAGGCGATGCCGTAGTTGGCGGTCAGCGCCTCGCCGAAGAAAAGCCACATCGAGCCCAAAAACAGCAATGTGTTCAGCACGGCGACAGCGGCACAGCAGACGGCCGGTGTCCAGGTGTCGTGCCACTTGGCCGACTTGTGCGGGCGCTTTTGCAAAGCGCAAAACAGCAGTCCCGGCAGCCATCCGCACAGAACCCGCGGTACCACGCAGACGATGAACATGCACACGGGATTGATGCTCAAAAGCAGCATCCCCAGCGCGTCGGTGGAAAAACAGGTGGCGAAGCTGGTGAGCCCGAAGACGGCCCCGAGGATCAGCCCCTGCGTGGGACCCAGCACCACGGTGCCCACCGCGACCGGCAGGGTGAGGATGGTGAGGGTGAACAGGCCGATGGGGATGTAGCCGAGGCCGGTGATCATCAGTACGAGGATCAGCGCCATCAGCATGGCGGTGGCCACCAGATTGAATACGGACAGACGGTCAAAACGATTTGCCATGGGAATACCTCCTTGCTGCCGCTCCCTTCGGGATGCAGCGCAAACACGGGTGGGTGGACGGATGATATATATGCATTTCCGGTCGGCTCGCAGGGCGTGGCCGCCGAAAAAATTACTGATTCTTCAGATAAATGAGCCGCAGTCCTTCGAGCAGCAGCGAGGAGTCGACCGGGATTTCGCGGCGGCACTGCGGAATAATGTCGCCCGCCAGACCGCCGGTGGCCACAATGTGGGTGGAGTATCCCAATTCGGCTTCGATCCGGTCGCTCAGCCCGTCGATGGTGCAGGCGGTGCCGAACACGGTACCGGAGGCCATGCAGTCCACCGTGTTGGTGCCGATGACGGCAGGCGGTGTGTCAATGCTGACAGAGGGCAGCAGCGCCGCCGCATTGCTGAGCGAATCCAGCGAGGTGCGCACGCCCGGCATGATGATGCCGCCGCGGTAGGCGCCGTCTTTGTCCACCACCGAGACCTTGGTGGCAGTGCCCAGATCCCACACGAGGCAGGGCGCGCCGTATTTAGCCACCGCCGCCACCGCGCCGACAAGCAGGTCGGCGCCCAACTGACGCGGGTTGTCGATGCGGATGTTGATGCCGCTCTTGGTGCCGGGACCCACCTGCAGCGGCGTCACGTCCGCCACCTTGCGGATGGCGTGACGGATGGGTCTGTCCAGCGTGGGGACGACCGAACTGAAGATGGCGCCGGTGATGTCCTCGCGCCGCAGATGGTAGAGTTTTAATATGTCCATGAAGATCATGGCATATTCGTCTTCCATCTTTTTCAGGTTGGTCGCAATGCGCGATTCGACCACCAGACGGTCATCGTCGAACACGCCGAGCGTGATATTGGTGTTGCCCACATCCAGAACAAGGAGCATGGTCTTGGCCTCCTGCTTACGGGTTTTCTCTATCTTATCACATATTTTCCTGCCCGACAAGGCGACAAACGCACGAATTTTGCCGCTTCAAAGCGCAAAAATGCGGTGAAATTGCAAAAAATACCGCCGCTTCACTCTTTCATGGGCGCCGTGGCGATCCACCGCTCAAGCAGGGCGGTGCAGTCGGCGCTCTCCTGCTCTTTGGCGGCGGCGGTGCCGATGGGCAGCCGCACCCCGAAATACCAGTCCTTGGGGAATGTCTCCTCCATACATTGCTGGATGATGGTGCCGTTCCAGTTCCAGCAGCGCTCATCCTTGATCAGGCCGGGATGGGTGCCGTTCAGTTTGGTGAAATAGTGGGTATCCTCCGTCTCCAGTTCGGCGATCTGCGCTTCATAGTAAGCCGGTTCCATGGCAAAGAACACCGCGTTGCCGCTCATGAAAAAGCTGCTCAGTTCCACGCAGTCACCGGGGTCGGTCATGTCCAGTGCGATGACCTCCACCTTCACCTGTCCGTCGCCGTCCAGATCCTCGCCGCACAGGGCGATCTCCTCGCCCAATTCGGTGCGTGCATCGGCGCTCAGGGCGCCCTGTGTCACCGTGACGATGGTGTAATCGTATTTTTCGCGTTTGCCGATCGCGATGCCCAGTACGATGGCCAGCACCAGTACCGCCACGCCGGCGATCACCGGCCATTTATAATGAAACCAGAAATTGTCCAGCTTCTGCCAAAAGGTCAGCGGCTGTTCGGCCTTTTCCTGCGGCTTCAGTTCATTTGGGTCAACGCCCACCAGATAGCGCTCTCTTGCCATATCGGTCATCCTTTCTGTCTGATAAACACAGTATATCATACTTCCCGTCACCTTGCAACCTATTTTGCAGGGGCGCTTTTTTGCGGACACGGTTGCAATCCGGGGAGAAATGTGCTACAATTTGTCGCATACATCATAAAAAGGAGAAGGGAACGTATGTCCCAAACCGTATTGCTCATACTGGAAATTGTCGGGACGGTGTCGTTTTCCATTTCCGGGGTGATGACCGGGCTGAAACGGCAGATGGATATCTTCGGCCATCGGCGGCGGTCATCGTGATCCTGCGCGTGTGCGCCGTCTGCTTTCGGTGGAATTTGCCGCGTTCTGCCGGTTGACCTCATGCCTGCGCCTCTTTTCACATATGTATAGATGTGAGGAGGGGAGGCCGTGGGAGAGGGAAGCATATGGATACTGGCGCTGGCACTGGCGGCGGATGCTTTTGCCGCCGCTGTGTGCAAAGGACTGGCGGCATCGCACGCGAATGGGCGGCAGGCGCTGACAGTGGGGCTGTGGTTCGGCGGCTTTCAGGCGGGTATGCCGCTGTGCGGCTGGCTGCTGGGCGTGCAATTTCAGGGATACATCACGGCGATCGACCACTGGATCGCGTTCGGGCTTCTGGCACTGATCGGCGGCCATATGGTGCGGGAGTCGTTTTGCGGCGGCGAGCCGGCCGACGCCTCCTTTGACGCCCGGTCACTGCTGCCGCTGGCGCTTGCCACCAGCGTGGATGCACTGGCGGTGGGCGTTACCTTCGCCTTTTTGCAGGTGCGGGTGTGGTATGCGGTGGCCGCTATCGGCGTGACGACTTTTGGACTGTCCGCTGCCGGCGTGCGGCTGGGCGGATTGCTGGGCGGCCGGCTTCGGGCGGGTGCCGAACGAACGGGCGGCGTGGTGCTGATCCTGTTGGGCGGGAAGATCCTGCTCGAGCATTTGAGACTGATCTGAAGGGACGAAACAAACTATGGATCGGAAAGTGAAAAGAACGGTGCAGGCGGCGCTGCTGGCCGCGTTCACCTGCGTGGCAACAGTCCTGATCCGTATTCCCGCACCACTCGGGTATCTGCACGCCGGCGACGGGCTGGTGCTGCTGTGCGGCTGGCTGCTCGGCCCCGGCTACGGGGCGCTGGCGGCAGGGATCGGCTCTGCGCTGGCCGATGTGGCGGCAGGCTACGTGACCTATGCACCGGCAACGCTGCTGCTCAAAGGAGGCATGGCCGCACTGGCAGCATGGCTGCTGCGCGTCTGCGTGCGCCGCCGTCCGGCATGGCCGCTGCGCCTCGCCTGCGTGCTGAGTGCGCTACTGCCGGTGTGCGGCATGGCGTGCGGCTACTTTCTGTTCAACACATGGCTGATGCACAGCGTTGCCGCGGCGGCCGTCGCCCTGCCGGGCGATCTGGTACAGGGCGCGGTGGGGATCGCGATCGCCGCCCTGCTTTTCCCGCTTTGCCGAAAAAGTATGCAGGATCCCCGGCGATAACCGGACCGCAATCTGTGAATAATGACTTTTATGATCCAAGAAGACCCGCCGAAGAGGAGAATTTCTTCCTCTTCGACGGGCCTTTTCATGGAGTGTTATATGCTCTGTTTGAAAATCACTCGAAGAACTTGATGGTCAGGATCTTCTTGCCGGTGATCTCGAAGTCCACCGTGCCGTCCGCCTTCATGGGCAGGTCGGCGATGTCTTTCTCCTCCAGCGAGACCAGCTTCACCTTGCTCCACTTCTTGCCGGAATAGGCGGGAAGCTCGAACTCGGCCTGCTGACGCTCCACGGGAGACTGGAACTTGTCGATGGGGGCGATGCCGCCGTTGAGGTTGATGGTGCTCTTCACGGTGTCATCCGACGGGTTGAACAGACGCACCACATAGCCGTCGCCATCCTCGGCGCGCTTCACGGCGCTGACATTCAGGCGCTCGGTGCCCAGCTCCAGGAAGGAATGGACAGCGGCGTTCTTGCCGTGCGCGGTGGGCGCGACCTGGCACATGATGAAGTCGAGGTTGAACTGCTCGGAAGCACCCCAGACATTGCCCGCTTCCCAGTTGCCGGCGTGCGGCAGGAAGGCGTAGTGGAACTCGTTCTTGCCCAGGCACTGCGAGCCCTTCTCCCAGGTGTAATCCTGGAAGTCGGAGGTGATGCAGATGCGCAGCGGGAACGCGCGGAACAGCGACAGATACAGCGTCTTGCGCTCGTCGTCGCCCGCCTCGTAGGCCTTGAGGCCCTCGTTGAGCATGGCCACGCCCAGTTTGCCGTCGGTGACGTCCACGAAGGAGTTCATCGGCTGCTCGGACATCGGGATCTCGTCATACAGCGAGTAGTCCATCTTGGCGATCTGGCGCTTGACCACATCGAACTGACCCTGTGCATAGGAGTACTCGGCATCAAGATCGGTGGGGAAGCCGACCTGCAGGTAGTGATCCTCGGAGTTGTTTTCGACCGTGGTCTGGATGTCGATATAGCGGCAGCCCTTGCGCAGGGAGATCAGGCTCTCGATGAGGCAGGGCTTGAGGTGCTTCGAACGGGTCTTCTCGTTCATCTCGCGGCCCTCGGGCAGCGCCCAGTCGATGGAGACGCGGAAGGTGACCTCCAGTTCGCCGTCGTGCACCAGCGTGATGCGGGCGTTCTGGTTGAGGGTGGTGAAGGTCTCGTCGTTCTCGGGCAGGATGTGCTGCCACGGGTCGCCGATCTCGCCGGTATCCTTGAAGTAGTGCAGGTCGGTGTAGGTCTTGCCGTTTTCTTTATCCAGCACGTTGAAGGTACCGTTCGCATTGAAGGTCAGACGCAGATATTCGTTCTCGGCAGTCTGCGGGCCGCGCAGCATGGTGACCGGCGTGGTGCGGCGGGTGTAGCCCTGCGCCTGCACCTTCAGCGCCTTGTAGCCCATGGCGGGGATATCCTTGACCTCCAGCATGATGGTGTACTGCTGGGTGTGCAGCACGTTGGCCACGTCGTTGGGGTTCTGGATGATCTGTGCGGTGTTTCTGTCGGTGGCGAGGACCTGATACTTCAGCGGCTCGCCGTCGGTGTCCAGAATACGGAAGGTGTAGGCGTTCCACTCCTGCGGGATCTGCAGAACGACCTTCACGATCTCGCTGCGCTTGAAGGGAGCGGGGTTGAAGACGACCAGCGCCGCATCGTCGCGGTTCCAGTCGCGCAGGTCGATATCGCCGGCCACATCCATGAACGCGCGCTCCAGCACGCAGCTGGACAGCTCGCGGGACTGACGATAGCGATAGATGACGTCCTCATAGATGACGTCGCGGCCGCAGGCGCCGATGCTGTCATGGCCGTGGTTCTGCAGCAGGTAGTTGTAGGACAGGTCGATGACGTTCTGCGGATAGGCGGCGCCGCACATGGTGGCGAAAACGGCCATCGGCTCGGCGTAGTTCTGCAGCTGACGCTCGGTGTTGAAGTTGGCCTGCTTCACATAGGTGCGGGCGGAGATGATCCAGCCGAACATGGCGGAAACGGAGCCGCGGGTGAAGGGATGACGCATTTCACCCTTCAGCACGCGGGTGTTGGGATCGAACTCGTCGATGATGCCCTGCTCCATCTCTTTTAGGGTGCTGTGGAAGACGTGCGCCTCGGGCAGCGCCTCGTCCAGATCCTTGATCATCTGCACTTCGCGGATGTCGGGACAGGAGGAGTCGTGGCCGGCCGACCAGAAGCGGTGGGACGTGGTCCAGTCGTCGTCCTGCTCGCGCAGCGCCTGCGTGCCCTTGGGCAGAATGTGCTCTTTGTGATACTCGAAATAGGGGTGCGCATACTGGTAGTCGAGTTCGCAGTTGTTCTCGTCCACGAACTTGAAGATACCGTTGTTGTCGTTCCATTTGAAGTCACGCAGACCCACATCGTCCAGATTGAAATAGACGGGGCGCTGCACGACGTACCAGATGTTGTAACGCGGACGCTTGCCCAGACGGGAAGCGTAGATGCGGGTGCCGTCCGGGCTTTCCCAGAAGAACTCGGAGGTGGGAGCCTCATAGGTGTTCAGGCCGCGGTAGAAGGAGGCAAAGTGGATATCGAAGCCGGCATAGATCTGCGGCAGCTGGGAGATCTGGCCCCAGCCGAAGGGGGAGTAACCGGTCTTGCTGATGCCGCCCATTTCCTTGCCGATCTTGTGACCGAGCAGCAGGTTACGCACCAGGGATTCGCCGCCGACGGAGAACTCGTCCGGCAGGCAGAACCACGGGCCGATACCGATACGGCCTTCCTTGACGAACTTCGAGAACTTTTCCTTCTTTTCCGGATAGATCTCCAGATAGTCCTGCACCGGCATGGTCTGGGAGTCCAGATGGAAGTGACGGAACTCGGGATTCTTCTCCAGGATGTCCATCAGCATATCCAGCATATAGCCGAGCATATACTGCGTTCTGCGCGCGGAGAAGCGCCACTCTCTATCCCAGTGGGTGTTGGAGATAAAGTGGCATTGGATCTTTTTGTCTGCCATTTTGCATCGCCCTTTCTCATGTAAATTTAAAATTTAGCCCTTGATGACCTTCATGATATCCTGGAAGTTCTGCTCATAATAACTGCAGACCGCCTTGGTGCCGCTCTCTTCGATGTTGCCGCCGGCGATACCGATGGTGGTGTAGCCCGCCAGACGCACCGAGCAGACGCCGGCGCCGCTGTCTTCAATGCCGACCACGCGGTTGCGGTTGCCGAACGCGGCACCCAGACCGACGATGGAGGTCTCGGCATAGAGCCACGGATGGGGCTTGGGGGACAGTTCGCCCAGCGTGCCCACGGAGCCCTTGCGCAGCGGGAAACCGGCCGAGATGATCGCATCGTAGAAATCAGTGGGCTCGCCCATGCCCAGCGTCTGGAAAGCGGACTTGATCTCCGGATAGGCCTTTTCATACAGGCCGGAGGTGACCAGACCGATCTTCACGCCCATGGAGCGTAGCTCGAGCAGGAAGTCCTTGACACCGACGGTGGGGGTAAAGGCACCCTCCTTGCCGCGGCCGGCCATGATCTCTTCCATCTCGCGATGGGTGTGCTCAAAGTAATATTCGCGGGCCTTTTCCAGCGAGGCACCGGGGCAGTACTTGTCGATGCAAAACTGCAGATGTTCGGACACGCTGTGGCCGGAAACGAAGGGCATATCCGCCTCTTCCAGTTCGAATTTCGGGTTGCCCAGCAGGCTGGCGATGCTCATCTGGATGATCCAGATCCAGAATTCCTCACTGCGCACGGTGGTGCCGTCCAGATCCATCAGCACCGTCTCCACCGGACGCTCCAGATTGACCGGCAGCACGGGGTAGTAGACGGGGAAAGCGATGGCGGATTTCACGCAGGCGAGCGATTTGTCGCCGAAGGAGACGAATTCCACCTTCTGGTCGCCGGTGGCCAGAATATCCACGACACCGTTTTTACCCACGGTGAAACGGCCGTCTTCGGTCTGCTCCAGCACGTGGAAACCGCTGTCGGGCCCGATGTCTCCGAGATCGGGGATGTGAATGGTTTTGGTTACGTTCATGTTCCTCTTTCCTTTCTGAAATTCGCATAAATTTCTGCTTATAATCATACCAAAAATCGCGTAAAAAGGCAACCCTTATTTTAATAAAAAGAGAAAAATCTCCCAACTTTTTTCGGCGGGGGCTCTGCTATCCGTAGACAAAACGGCCGTCCGTATGTATGTACGGACGGCCGTGATCTTATTCGGTTTTCACACAGCCGTCGGTATACTCCGTGCCGTGGGGCAGGGGAGTGGGCAGCGCGAGGTTGTACCATTCACTTGCGCGGCACTCGGTCTCCCACACCTCGCGGGCAAAGCCTTCGAAAGCGTTGGCCTGTGTGGCACGCACGAACAGCGGCAATGCCGCGGTTTTGCGGGCGGCGGAAAGAATGGCCGCGCCGCGCTCATTCATGCCCAGCACCCGCAGGTAGGGCGGTGTCTGCCGGCTCCACCCGGCGGGGATGCCCAGCATGGCGCTCCATATCACCCGCTGCAGACGGGTGAGCGGGTAGCGCCGTGTTTTCACCCGTGCCAGCAGGTCGGCAAGGTCGGTCGCTTCGCAGGCGGCGGCCTGCAGGCGGTTTTCCAGTCCCTCGCTCACTCCGGCGATGCCCGCGAGCCGCTCGGGTGAGGCACAGCGCAGCTTCAGAAGGATCGCACGCGCCATCCGTTCGGGGTCGGCGGGGGCTCGACGGCCGGCCAGCGCCTCGTTGCACGATACCGCCGCACTGCGGGGCATATAGGCGGCGGCATTGGCAAAACGCCCTTCCCGTGCCAGCCGGCGCAGATAACTCGCCGGGGCGCTGGTGCCCACGGGGGCGGTATCGCCGTGGTCGGCACCGATACGCTTCACTGTAAAAGGACGGATGCCGGAGCCCAGTCGGCGCAGCGCTTTTATGTATTCGATCCCCAGCGTGTTGTTGGCGCCGTCCAGCAGGGCGGCCGCATGGCTGCCGCCCACATCCGCCAGCGCCTTCTGCTGTGCCTCGGCGGCGGGACGCCCCTGCTCCATGTGATAGCGCACCAGCTGCAGATAGCGCGCATTCTCCATCTTTTCCGCCGCCTGTTCCAGCGCGGTGATATCTCCGCATTCGCTGCCGAAGCTGATCGTGTCCACACATCCCAGCGCGTGCAGCAGCGAGACCCCGCCGAAAGCAAACCCCTCGGCGGAGGTGAGCACCCACGGCACCGGCAGTTCCAGCACCAGATCCGCCCCGCCGGCCAGCGCGGCCGTCACCCGGTCACGTTTGGGGAAGGCGGCCGGCTCCCCTCGCTGCACGAACGCGCCGCTCATCACGGCGACTACCCCGGCGGGTTCGGTGCCGCCCAGTGCCTCGCGCGTGAGGGCGATGTGATCGGCGTGACCGTTGTGAAAAGGGTCATATTCCGCGATAATACCGACGATTTTCATAAGAAACCGCCCTTTCCGGAAGATTTTGGCCAAAAAACACTTGCAAAAACGGTGCAAAGGTATTATGATATTACCTGTATGTGTGCGCGTTGATCGGTACATTCAGTATACATCATCGCCCCGCGAAAATCAATAGTGGAAAGGATGCTATCCGTATGAAGATCTTAGTTATCAACGCCGGCAGTTCGTCGCTGAAATATCAGCTGATCGATATGGCCGACGAGACCCTGGTCGTCAAAGGTATGTGCGACCGCATCGGCATCGAGGGCGGCAACTTCAAGTATCAGGTGCCGGGCAAGGACGCCTACAAGGTGGACGTGCCGCTGAAAAACCACGAGGAAGCCATCAAACTGGTCATCAAAACGCTGACCGATCCCGAGATCGGCGTAATCCGCTCCATGGACGAGATCGGCGCTGTGGGTCACCGTGTGCTGCACGGCGGCGAGAAGTTCTCCGGCTCGGTGCTGGTGGACGAAAAGGTGAAAGAGGCGATCCGCGAGTGCTTCGAGCTCGGGCCTCTGCACAACCCCGCCAACCTCATCGGCATCAACGCCTGCGAGGAGATCATGCAGGGCGTGCCGCAGGTCGCCGTGTTCGATACCGGCTTCCATCAGACCATGCCGGACTATGCCTATCTCTATCCGCTACCCTATGAATATTACGAGAAATACAAGATCCGCCGCTACGGCTTCCACGGTACCTCCCACCGCTACGTTTCCATGCGTGCGGCCGATGTGCTGGGCAAGCCCGCCGAGGAACTGAAGATCGTCACCTGCCATCTGGGCAACGGCTCCTCCATCTGCGCGGTGAAGAACGGCAAGTGCTTTGACACCTCCATGGGCGTCACCCCGCTGGAGGGTCTCATGATGGGTACCCGCTGCGGCTCCATAGACCCGGCCATCGTTCCCCTCATCATGAAGAAAGAGGGTCTGACCCCCGACGAGATGGACACCGTGCTGAACAAGAAGTCCGGTATCCTCGGCGTGTCGCAGAAGACCAGCGATAACCGCGATATCGAAGAGGGCGCCAAGGCCGGCGACCCCCGCTGCCGGCTCATCGAGAGCATGCTGGTGCACCAGATCACCCGTTACATCGGCGGCTATGCGGCCGTGATGGGCGGTGTGGACGCCGTCGTCTTCACCGGCGGTATCGGTGAGAACAACCCGCAGTACCGTGAGCGCATCGCCGAAAACCTGCGCTTTATGGGCGCCGAGATCGACAAGGCCCGCAACGCGAAATGTATGCGTGACGGCTGCTGCGAGACCGATCTCTCCACCCCCGATGCCAAGCTGCACATCCTGGTCATCCCCACCAACGAGGAACTGATGATCGCCCGCGACACCCGCGACATCGTCAACACCCTGTAATTTTCAAAAACGAAAGCCGGAGAGCGCACTGTGCGTTCTCCGGCTTTGCTTTTTCGGGAAGTCCGGTCAGGTGCCGGTCCCGTCATGTTTGCGGAACAGAAGCGAAATGCACCAGATGGCCGCCAGACCGACCAGCGTGTAGATGATCCGGCTGAGGATAGCATCCTGCCCGCCGAAGATCCATGCCACGAGGTCGAACTGAAACAGGCCGACCAGACCCCAGTTGAGCCCGCCGATGATGGCCAGGCACAGCGCGATCTTGTCCAGCATAATAGCGCCCTCCTTTTCGATTCCGAATGCAGGCATCGCAAAGGTGGCCTGCGGGGTTAGTATGAGCAGGGCGCAGGGACGATATTCCGGTTATTTTTTTACATCGGCACTTTAATGACGATCTTGCGCACGGCGGCAGCCTGATGGCCGACCTCCACGCCCGGTGCGTGCAACTCGCCGGGGAAGAGCACGGCGTACTGTCCCGCTTCCAGCACGGCGCGGGAGCAGCCGCACTTTTTGGGCAGTTCGGTGAACGCGCAGTCCTTGCCCTCGGTAAACGGCTGTGTCACCGCCAGCCCGCCCGAAAGCGGCACCCAGATGGACTCGGTACCGCTGAGGATATACTGGATATCGGCATATTGGCGGTGAAATTCCATGCGCGCATTTTCATACTGCTTGGCGGTGTAACTGCTGACGGTCGCGTAGATGCCGTCATCCCCTTCATAACGGCCGTCGGCCGGTGCTTCGGCCGCCAGTTTCTGCAAAAAGCGAAAAGCCTCTTCCATGCGCGGCGCGGTGCCGGCATAGCGGGCGGCATTTTCCAACGTATCGACGATCATAGGCTCAACTCCTTAAAAATATCGCACCAGTGAGATCACGCGCCCCAGAACGGCCACCTCGGGCACGATGATGGGGGCAAATTCCGGATTCTCCGGCTGCAGACGGAAATGCCCGTCCTCTTTGAAAAAGCGCTTGACGGTGGCCTCCTCACCGATGAGGGCGACCACGATATCCCCGTTTTCCGCCGTGGGGGTGCGCTGCACGATGACCACGTCGCCGTCCAGAATGCCGGCGTTGATCATACTGGTGCCGCACACCCGCAGAGCAAACAGGTCTTTCACATCCAGATGGCCGGTGTAGGGGACATAGTCCTCCACCTCTTCCACCGCCAGAATGGGCATGCCGGCGGTGACACGGCCGAGCAGCGGCACGCGGCCGGGCATCGGCTTGGCCGTCTGCGGGGCGTTCACGCGGATCGCGCGGTTAAGCCCGCTCTGGCGCGAAATGTAGCCGCCGTCCTCCAGCGTTTTCAGGTACGCGTGGACGGTGGATGTGGATTTGATGCCGGCGGCGGTGCAGATCTCCCGCACCGTGGGGGGCAGGCCGCTTTCGGCACGCTCCTGCAAAAATGACAGGACAGCCTGTTGCTTTTTTGTCAGTTCAGCCATGGAAAACCATCCTTTCCCGGTCAAAATCGAACATTAGTTTTCTATAGTATACCACATTGTTTTGAAAAAAGCAAACATTTGTTTGGATTTTTTGAAAAAAATTTTTCTTTTGCAACTTTTATTGACAAAAGGCGGTTTTCCTGTATAATAGAAAAGAATGTATTTTATTTTTGAGGTGCATGGACATGGATAACATCATCAATGTAAAAGATTTTATCGGCAATGTGCCGGCTGACACGCTGGTGACTGCGGCGGTGCAGCAGGCGATCGATGCCTGCGCGGCGGCCGGCGGCGGCTGTGTGACTTTCCCGGAGGGCGAATATGTGCTGGGTACGGTCTTCCTGCGCAGCCATGTGAAGGTGGAGATCACGCCCAAGGCCCGTGTTCTGGGGGCGCTGTCGCTGCTGGATTATGAGCCGGACGAGCCGCGTGACTGCCCGCTTTATCAGGATATTTCCCACAGTTTCTTCCACCTCTCCATGTTCGTGGGTGAGGAACTGGAGGATATCGAACTGTGCGGCGGCGGCACGGTGGATATGCGTTCCGTGTGGTGCGACGACGGTCACCGCGGCCCCAACGAGAACCGCGGTGCCAAAAGCGTGGCGCTGCGCTGCTGCAACAATGTGGCCATCCATGATCTGACATTCCTCAATGCGACCGATCTGGCGGTCTATTTCGCCGGGTGCGAGCATGTGGAGATCTGCCGCCTGAATATGCGGGTACATATCGACGGCATCAGCCCCGATTGCTGCCGCGATGTGAAGATCCACGACTGTGACCTCATCTGCGGGGACGACGGCATCGTGCCCAAGGCGTCCTACACGCTGGAAAAACTGGTCGCCTGCGAAGATCTGGACATCCGCGACTGCCGCGTGTCCAGCCGCTGCAATGCCGTGAAATTCGGCACAGAGACCAACGGCGATTTCCGCAATGTGCTGGTGGAGAATATCGAGATCTACAACACCCGTCTCTCCGGCATCGCGGTGGAGAGCGTGGACGGCGCCAATTTCCGAAACATCACCTTCCGCAATATCCGCATGAAGAACGTGTTTGCCCCCATCTTTGTCTGCATCGGCAACCGTATGCGCGGCCCGGCGGGCATGGAGATCGGCTCCATCAACGGCGTCCTGTTCGAAAACATCACCGCCGAGGGCCCCTATGACGAATATGAGATGATCCCCCACAGCTTCGTGGCTTTCAAAACCGATGATGTGGTGGTGAAGCCGTGGCACCTGATGGGCACGGCCACCCGTCCCGGCTCCACGTGGGATACGCTGGAGAAGGACGATAACTGGCAGACCACCTCGGCCATCAGCGGCATGGAAGGGCATCCGGTGGAAAACATTACCTTCCGCAATGTGTCGCTCACCATGCACGGCGGCGCCAAGACCACCGTGGATGCGGTGCCCGAGATCGCCAACAATTATCCCGAGATCATCCGCTACGGCACCAAGCTGCCGGCAAAGGGGCTGTATTTCCGCTTCGTGAACGGCCTCACGCTGGAAAACGTCCACGTGGATACGGTGCTGCCGGATGTGCGGCGCGATTTCGTGTTTGACGATGTGCAGGGACTGGAGCAGCGCTGACCCCCCGCTCAACGGTGCCAACTTCATAAAAAACTGATGCAGAACATCTGCCAAGCGGCAGATGTTCTGCTTTTTTGTGTATAAGCGGTCGCCGTTCGGCCCACAATAGAGGTACCTTTTGAATACGGAGGAAGAAAATATGGCTTTTCGGAATAAACGCGGCTTTAAGCAAATAGTAAAGGATAAGGGATTTTACATCGCACTGGCGATCTGTCTGCTGGCAGTGGGGGTGGTGACGGTGGTCAGCCTTGTCAATTCGCTGCCGCCTGTCGGCAAGCAGGAGGAGACACCGTCCGCCGACCGGACTACGGGCATACCAATCACCCCGTCCACCACCGCCACGCAGGCGGTGGAGATCCCCGTAACCGGTGTTGCCGATCTGCGCACCACCACCGCTGTCCCCACCACGACCACCACGACGGCGGTGCCAATCGAGCCGACGGATGACCTGTATGTGCTGCCGCTCACCAATGAGGTGCTGACCCCCTTCAGCGGCGGTCAGCCGGTATTTTCGCAAACGATGGGGGACTGGCGCACACACAACGGCGTGGACTTTGCCGGCAAGGACGGGCAGAAGGTGAAGGCCGCCGCCGAAGGCACCGTCACCGTCATCACCTCCGATGTGATGTGGGGCGATGTCATCGAGATCGACCACGGCTTTGGCATCGTGAGTCGGTATTGCGGGGTGTCGGCCCGCAATATCGCCGTGGGGGATCATGTGAAGGTGGGGGACGTCATCGGTGTGCTCGGCGGCATCCCCTGTGAGGTAGCCGACCCGCCGCACCTGCATTTCGAGGTCACCGCTTCGGGCAAATATCTCGACGCCGTGGCCGTCATCGGTGTCGAGGTGCGATATACGGAAAAATGACCTGCTCCCGGCATCGCTCAAGGAGCAACAGAGGGCCGCAGACTTTTGGTCTGCGGCCTTTTGCTTTATCCTTTGACGATTCGCAGGGTGTGGAACGGATCGCCCGACACCGCCACTACCTGCCGCCCCTGCGGGATCCGGCCGGCTTTTTCGGCCGTGCGCAGCGCCGCCGTTAGTGGATCGGCCGCCGGCAGATCGGGCAGCAGAAGCGGTACCACGCCCCACATCAGCGCCGCCTGCCGGAAGACAGTCGTGTCGGGGGTGACACACACCACCGGGCAGGCGGGGCGGTATTTGGCCAGCATCCGTGCGGCCATGCCGGTGTGGCTGACGGTCACGATCGCCGCCGCGTCCAGCCGATGTGCCGCCTCCACCGCCGCTGCGGCGATGGCCTCGGTCGCGCTTTCGGCGGAGGCGTTTGCGCGGGCGCGGAAATTGGCCGGGTAGTCGATATGCTCCTCGGTGGCGGCGGCAATGCGCGCCATCATCGCCACTGCGTCCACGGGGTATTGCCCCGCGGCGGTCTCACCCGAAAGCATCAGCGCGCTGGTGCCGTCGTAGATGGCACCGGCCACGTCGCACACCTCGGCACGGGTGGGACGGGTCTCGCGGATCATCGAATCCAGCATCTGCGTGGCGGTTATGACGGAGACACCGGCCGAATAACTTTTGCGGATGATCTCTTTCTGAATGGCGGGCAATTCCTCCATGGGAAACTCCACTCCCATGTCACCGCGGGCGATCATCACCCCGTCCGCCACCCGTAGGATCTCGTCCAGATGCGCCACCCCTTCGGCGCTTTCGATCTTGGCGATCACCCGGATGCGCTCGCCGCCGTGGGCGGCCAGTTCCCGCCGGATAAGCGCCACGTCTGCCGCCGTGCGGGTGAAGGAGGCCGCCACATAGTCCGCGCCGATCTCGCAGGCCAGCTGCAGGTCGGCGCGGTCGGCATCGCTCACAAAGGGGAGGGAAAAGCGGGCGCCGGGGACGTGTATCCCTTTTTTGCCGAACAGCGCGCCGCCCCGCTTCACCGTGCAGAGCGCCTCCTCACCGCGGAGTTCGGTCACCTGCAGTTCCAGCTTGCCGTCGTCGATGAGCACCTTGTCGCCGGGTGTGAGCGCCTCTGTAAAGGCGGCAAAGTCGACCGAGGCCCGCTTTTCGTTGCCCAGTACCGGCCGCGCCAAAAGTGTGAACGGCTGTCCGGTGACCAGTTCGACCACCGGCCGCTCCAGCATCCCCAGCCGGATCTCCGGCCCCTTTGTGTCCACCAGAATGGCGGTGGGATGCTCCAGTTCCCGTTCCAGTTCCCGCACCCGCGCCGCCCGGCGGCGGTGGGTGGCGGCATCCTGATGGGACATATTCATGCGCGCCACGTCCATGCCGGCCACCATCAGTTCACGCAATATGTCTCCGCCCACCGGCGCATGGGGCAGAACGACATCGGTGGCAGGTCCGAGTGTGGCCACGATCTTGGTTTTTCGCATTTTTCCGGCTTCTCCTTTCGGCACTTTTTGTTAGTGTTTCCGCCGCCTGCCGAAAAAATCTTTGAAATCCGTGGCAAAAAAATCCGAAAAACAGTTGACAAATACAAAAGAAAATGGTATCATGTCTTTCGTTATCCGGGTGTGGCGCAGTTGGTAGCGCGCTTGACTGGGGGTCAAGAGGCCGTGAGTTCAAGTCTCGCCACTCGGACCATGATGGGTATTCATAACGGACTTGAGTTATGAATACTCATTTTTTCTTTTGTTTTCGCATCTTTTTCTATGTACGGGCAGGTTCGTGTGAACCTGCCTTATGCTTTATGCCGGTAATGCCTGTGTGTGATACTCAACCGCAACACCTTGACGGGTATCTGCCTTGTAGTTCTTCTGTGGAACACATTCCGGCAGTTCGATATACCCGACGAACTTCCAAAAGATAACCACTTGCTGTGTTCTGTTCTTGCCCGTGCCTTCGGTTTCGTAAACTTCGATACGGTCAATCAGTTGATATAAGAGCTGCTTTGTCAGCACCTTCATTTCCATAAACCGCTTGACCGCCGAAATGAATGATTCC
>JAZRVU010000105.1:0-12514 GCA_045599305.1 Acutalibacteraceae bacterium
GAACAGCATGGTGCCGCTCTGGAAGAAGAACAAGAGCGAGTTGACGGCGGAGGATTATCACACTTTCTATAAAGAGAAATTCTACGATTACGAAGACCCGCTGCGCTATGTGCACTCCTCCGCCGAAGGGGCGGCCACCTATAATGCGCTGCTCTTCATCCCCGCACGGGCACCGCACAACTATTACACCCGCGAATTTGAAAAGGGTCTGCAGCTCTACGCCTCCGGTGTGCTCATCATGGACAAATGCGCCGACCTGCTGCCCGACTATTTCGGCTTTGTGCGCGGTCTGGTCGATTCGGCCGACCTGTCGCTGAACATTTCGCGTGAGATGCTGCAGCACGACCGGCAGCTCAAGCTCATCGCCTCCCGCATCGAAAAGAAGATCCAGACGGAACTGCAGTCCATGCTGCTCAACGACCGCGAAAAGTACGAGCAGTTCTTCGAGCAGTTCGGCCTGCAGCTCAAGTACGGCATCTATGCCGATTTCGGCCAGCACAAGGATACATTGCAGGATCTGCTTCTTTTCCATTGGTCGGGCGAGCAGAAGACCGTCTCGCTGGACGAATATGTGGCGGCCATGCCGGAGGGGCAGAAATACATCTATTACGCCTGCGGCGACAGCGTGGATCAGCTGAAGGTGCTGCCGCAGGCCGAAGCGGTGCTGGATAAGGGGTACGCCGTGCTCTATCTCACCGACGACGTGGACGAATTCGCCCTCAAGATGCTGCGTACCTACAAGGAAAAAGAATTCCGTTCGGTCTCGGGCGGCGATCTCGGCTTTGAGGACGAGACCGCGGAGCACACGCCCTCCGACGAGGAAAAGGCGCTGCTTAAAAAACTCGGCAAAGCGCTGGAAGGCAAGTGCAAAGAGGTGCGCGTCTCCGCACGTCTCAAGTCCCACCCTGTCTGCCTTGTGAGCGAGGGCGAACTCTCCATCGAGATGGAGAAGGTGCTCGGCTCCATGCCCAACGCCCAGAAGGTGCAGGCCGAGCGGGTGCTGGAGATCAACCCCGACCATCCCGTCTTCGGCACGCTGCTGGCGGTGAGCGACGAGGAAAAACTGGCATCCTATGCCGAACTGCTCTACGATCAGGCACTGCTGATCGAGGGTCTGCCGGTGAGCGATCCGGTGGCCTTTTCCGACCGGCTCTGCGCGCTGATGGCGGAGCATATCGGCTGATATCACACGAAAAGAGGAAAAACGTATGTCCGGTTATGTGCGCCGTCAGTCCCCGGGCGACACCTCGTGGTTCGTCCACGACCGCTTCGGTATGTTCATCCATTTCGGTCTCTACGCTCTGCCCGCCCGGCACGAGTGGGTGAAGCACCGTGAGAGCATTTCGGAGGAAAAATATCAGAAATATTTTGACCATTTCGACCCCGACCTCTTCGATGCGAAGGAGTGGGCGCGGCAGGCCAAGGCGGCCGGCATGAAGTATGCCGTGCTGACCACCAAACACCACGAGGGCTTCTGCCTGTTCGATTCGCAGTATACCGACTACAAGATCACCAACACCGCGTTCGGGCGGGATCTGGTGCGGGAGTATGTCGATGCTTTCCGCGAGGCGGGACTGCGCGTGGGATTTTACTATTCCCTCATCGACTGGCATCATCCCGAATTCCCCATTGATGTGAAGCATCCCCGCCGCGACGATCCCGATGCCGCCGAGCAGGATAGCGGCCGCGATATGCATAAGTATGCGCAGTATATGCGCGATCAGGTGACCGAACTGCTCACCAATTACGGCAAGATCGACATTCTGTGGTTCGATTTTTCCTATCATGATGAGGAATGGAAGATCCGTGACTGGATGCAGTACGGCGGCGGCAAGGGCAAGGACGAGTGGGAGGCCGAGGAACTGATCGCTACCGCCCGCCGCCTGCAGCCCGGCATCATCATCGACAACCGCACCGAGATCGAGCAGGATATCTGGACGCCTGAGCAGTATCAGCCGGACGAATGGGTGCGGGACGTGAACGGGCAGCTGGTCACATGGGAGGCCTGCCAGACCTTCTCCGGCTCGTGGGGCTATTACCGCGACGAAGCCAGCTGGAAATCCCCCAAGATGCTGGTGGATATGCTGGTGAACACCGTCGCCTGCGGGGGCAACCTCATCATGAACGTGGGTCCCACCGCCCGCGGCACCTTCGATCACCGCGCCGAAGCGGCGTTGGCGGTCTATGCCGACTGGATGCGGGTGAACAGCCGCTCTGTCTACGGCTGCACCATGGCCGAGCCGGAATTCACCGCGCCGGCGGGCACCCGGCTTACCCAAAGCGAGGACGGCTCCCGCCTGTACATCCACCTGCAGGAATATCCCTTTGAGGCGCTGCGCTTTTACGGGCTGGACATCTCCCGCGTGGACTACGCCCAGTTCCTCACCGACGGCAGCGAGGTGTTCTATGAGTCGAAGCTCTCCACCATCGGCGATCCCGGCGAAAAGCGCGCCGAAGATGACCGCGTCTGCACCGTTTTCCGGGTGCCTGTGGTGGCGCCGCAGGGCATCTCGCCGGTCATCGAAGTGTTCTTAAAATAATTTTCTTGCTTTTTGGGGGCGGTTATGGTATTCTGCAATCAGAAGCATCAAAGGAGGAACGGTTTTATGCGTATCGTCAGGCAATGGCTGCCTCTGTTGTTAGGCGCGGCGGTGCTCGCGGCATGTTTCCTTTCTCTGGTATCCGTTGCGGCACCCACGCGAATCGGCGATGTGAACGGCGACAACGCGGTGGACTCCACCGATGCCCGTCTCATTTTGCAGTATTATGCCAAAATGATCCCGGCGGACGGTCTGGATCTTGCGGCGGCGGATGTGGACGGTGACGGTGCCGTGGATTCCACCGATGCCCGACTTGTTTTGCAGTATTATGCCAAAATGATCACGGTTTTTCCCGTGAGTGCGGATCCCTCCGCCACCCGTGAGGGGGAGACCACTACGGCGTACATTCCCTCCACAACGCAGGGGAGCACCCCCTCCACCACCCGTGAGGGGGAGACCACCACGGCGTATATCCCCTCCACCACGAAGGGGAGTACACCCACGACCACGACTGCCAAGACGTTGCCCGATCCCACGACCGGCCCGCGCGTGACAAGTCCCACCACGCCCACCACAAAGGCGACCGGCATCGTGTTCCCCACGGTGGTATTCTGAACATCAAAAAAGCAAAGCCGGGTGCTCTGCATGGCAGAGCACCCGGCTCTTTTCTTTTTTGCGGTTTTCAGCGCCAGGTGAACCCGGCGAAGGCGAACGGATCGATATCCGAGAGCACCACATCGCGTCCTTCCACCCGGCCGGTGCAGTTGACGAAGGTCACGCTCTCCGGCTCGCGGGACAGGGTGACGTGCGGGGCGATCATCACGTCCTCAAAGAGATTCCAAAGCCCCACGGCCGTCTCCCGTTCATCTTTTGCGGTGAGGATGTAGAGATTCGGCTGTCCCACACATACGGCGTCCAGCGGCGCGCGGCCGATCCACTCGGCAAAGCGCACCATCTGCTGCTGCCGCAGATAGTTGCGAAAGAACATCCCGCGATCCTCCGGATCGGCGATCACGGGGAAGACGGCAAACCGCGCCCCGTCGGCGTTTTCGTAGGTATAAACGGGACATTCGCGCCCCTGCAATTCACTTTCCGTGACGGCGCCGGGCTTCACATAGATCTCCCGCAGCAGGGAATCGGAGCCGCCGACCCCGATCACCTCGCCGCTGCGGCAGTCACGTTCCTTATGGCCGCCATTTGCCCGTCGGCTGCCGAAGCCGGCCGCCCCCACGTCAAAGCCGCGCATGGTCAAAATTTCGGCCGCCTGTGCGTCCAGGATCGCGCCGCCGGCGATGGCTTCGGGCGGCACCTGCCGGGCGTTTTCGCCGAATACCACCGGCACGCCGTCATCGAACGAGATGGGCGCGCTGGCAAAGGAGAGCGGGCCGATGGCCGAGCCGTTGAAACGGTGATAGGCGTACAGATTGCCCTCGCAGGGGTCATCGCACAGTTCCTCGTCCCGGAACAGGTGCTGGTATTCCAGTGGACGCAGGCCGCACTGCCGTTTGCCCGCGAACATGGCCTCGACCTCTTTGGCCAGCGGGATGTTTTTCGCCGAGGCGTCCGCATAGCCGCATTCATAGAGCGGGTCGGGGTAGTTCATCACATATTTCATGGCGCCGTTCACCCGCGGCTCCGCCCGCATGATGAGGTCGGTCATTTCCAGATAGGCCGCCGGGCAGCAAAAACGCGGATGGGGGTAGATATCCCCCTCGAATACCACCTCGGCATCGGTGCGCTGCTGCCACTCTTCGGCAAATTTCGCCGTCATGCGGGCAATGGAGGCTACCACCGCGAGCCGACTGCCGTCCTTGGCCCAGTAGGGCGCACCCAACAGCCGCAGATAGGGACGGGTGGACGGCCCGGCCAGCGCGTCGGACAGCTGTACATAGGTGGCACCGTCCAGATCCACCGTGGTGGAGACACCGCAGATGCCCGCGCGGCAGGCGGGATTTACCTCGTCGATCGCGGCGCGCACATCGCGCGCCAGTTGCAGCAGATCGCCGCCCATCAGCTTTTGCCAGCAGTCGCGGTAGCGGCTGCCGGGGCCGGTGAAGACGCGGCGGGCGATCTCCTCGCGGGTCAGGTCTTCCCCCACCATCTCGCAGAAGCGCTTGACATGGGCGTCGCACAGACAGCCGGCGTAGGCGCTGTCGCCGTGGGAGGACATACGGAAATCGTCATCCAGCAGCACCAGCGAGGCACCCGCTTTGGCCGAGGCGGCCGCCCACGCGGCAAAGTCGCGGCGATAGAGCGGGTCGGCCACACAGAAGGCGCCGAAGCAGGTGACACCGTTGATGCTCACGAAGGGCTGATAGGCAAAGCCGCCCCGGTCACCGGGCGCGGCGTTCGGCACCTTTTTGCACAGGGCGCCGTGGCCCACGGTCTCGCCCAGCCACGCGCCGGTGTCGATGCCGGCATTCTGATACCGGGCGATCTCCCCCGCCAGGCGGGCGGTCACCCCTTCATAGTCGATCCGGCGGCCGTCGGGCGTGTCATGCATCTCGCGCGCCATGGCCACCAGTACCCGGTCGGCTTTGACGCGCTGCACCTCGCTCAGTGCGTCCTCCACAGAGGAATATCCCAAAGATACGGGAACGATCACAGAGTACATGACGAGCCCTCCTTATAGGTGAATCCCGCAAAGGCGAACGGGCGCACATCCGAAAGGATCACGGTGCGCCCCTCCACCCGGCCGGTGCAGTTGATGAAGGTCATATCCTGCGGGACGCAGGCCAGCGTGACGCGCGGGGCGAGCATGGTGTCCTCAAACAGGTTCCAAAGCCCCACGGCGGTCTCGTGCTCATCCTTGGCGGTGAGCAGATAGGCGCTGGGATGCCCGGTGACGGATGCCGTCAGCGGCGCGCGGCCGATCCATTCGGCGAAACGGATGAGCTGCCGCTGCCGCAGGTAGTTGCGGAAGTAGACGCCCTCGTCCGCCGGGTCAGCGATCACGGACAGGACGGCGAACCGCGCGCCGTCGGCATTTTCATAGGTGAAGACGGGGCAGGCGCACCCGTCGATCTCGCTCTCCACCACGGCGGACGCTTTCGGGGTCAGTTCCCGCAGCGAGGCCACCGAGGAGCGCACATAGGGCGATACGCTCAGGTACACCTCCTGCTCCTGCCGCCGGTCATGTTCCACACAGCTGCCGCCGGGGATCACGTCGCCGAAGGCGGCCACACCCACGTCGATGCCGCGGGCGGTCAGGATCTCGGCCGCGGCGGCATCGAGGATCGCTCCGCCGGCGATCGCCTCGGGCGGCACATGGCGGGCGTTTTCGCCGAACACCACCGGCACGCCGTCATCGAACGAGACGGGCATGGAGCTGTGGGCCAGCGACCGCAGTGCCGTGCCGTTGAAGCGGGCGAGCGCGGCGGCGTTGTTCGCGTTCACGTCTGTGCCGTTCAGCACGCTGTCTTTGAAAAGATGCGGATATTCAAACGGGCGCAGGCCGCATTGCCGCTTGCCGCCGAACATCTCCTCGATTTGACGGGACAGGGCGGCATTGCGCACCGCCGCGTCGATATAGCCGTGCTCGTAGCGCGGCACGGCGGTGTAGTCGAGCATATATTTCATGGCGCCGGTGAGGCGGCCGTCCGCCCGCGTGATCTGATCGGCTGCCTCCAGATAGGCGGCAGAGCAGGCAAACCGGGGACGGGGATAGACGTCTCCCTCCAGCAGTACCTCGGCGCCGGTCTTCTTCTGCCATTCCTCCACGAATTTGGCTTCCATCCGCTCGGTGGTGATCACCCCGGCCAGTGCGGCGCCGTCCTTGGCCCAGTAGGGCGCGCCGATCAGCCGCAGATAGGGGCGGGTGTTTCCCGCAAAGGCATCGGCGAGCGCGGTCAGGCTCACGCCGTCAAGATCGACGGTGCTGTGCACCGCGCAGATGCCCACCCGGCAGGTCGGATCGACCGCGTCCACCGCCGCGCGCACCCGGCGCGCCAGACGCAGCAGGTCGCCGCCCATCAACTGCTGCCAGCAGTCGCGGTAGCGGCTGCCCGCACCGGTGAAGACACGGCGGGCGATCTCCTCACGGGTCAGTTCCTCGCCCACCAGCTCGCAGTAGCGTTTCAGATGCGCATCGCACAGGCAGCCGGAAAGACCGTCGCCGTGGGAGGTCATGCGGAAGTCGTCGTCCAGCAGGATCAGCCCGGCGCCCATCTGCGCCAGCGTGGCCGCCCAGCGGCAGACATCCTCGCAAAATCGCTCATCCGCACAGCAGAAACTGCCGAAACACGATGCGCCGTCGATGCTCACAAAGGGGGAATAGGCATAGCCGGCGCGGGGGTCGTCCGCGGCAGCGCCGACCGTCGAACTCATGCCGTGGCCGATCGTCTGTCCCATCCACACACCGGCCTCCAGTCCGGCGGCGCGGAAACGGGGCAGCCATTCGGCGATGCCGGCGGTGGCGGCGGCCAGATCCAGCTGCTGCCCGTCCGGCGAGGGAGCCAGCATCCGATCGGAGACCAGCAGCACCCGGTCGGCACCGGCGCGCAGCACCTCCTGCAGTGCCGCTTCGTTGTCTTTTTCCCCGTGCAGCATCACGGGTACCGTCACAGTGTACATGACATCATCACGCTCCTTCTATACACCCTTACCATAGCACATCTGCGGGCGGGTGTCAACTGATACTATCGTAGCAGATTGTCGGCCGCCGCCCCTTGAATGTTTTTACCGAGTGGGCAATTTCTTTGAGTTTTTGACATTTTTTGCGCGGCGTTCCTTGCAAAAGAGCCGCTTTTGTGGTATACTTTTCCGGTAAAAGGGGGAGAGGCGTATGTTGATCGACGCACACGTGCATTGCGCGCCCAACAGTCTGTGCGCACGCTGTCAGCCGGAAGAGATCCCGGCGCTGATGCAGGCAAAGGGGATCGACGGGATCGTGCTGTCCAACCACTGCTACGGCGACCATCTCAAGCAGTTCGGTGAGCCGGATGCCCAGGTGGCAGCGTTTCTCGACGCCTATCGCCGCTGCCGCGCGGCAGGGGCGGCCATCGGCTTTCCGGTGCTGTTCGGGGCGGAGATCATGCTCGTGAACGTGGAGCACCGGCCCGAGATCCTGCTCTTCGGCCTGACAGAGGAGCAGTTTGTCGAAGGGTTTCCCTTCCACACCCGCACGCTGGAGGACTTGTACGATTTTTGCGAGGAGCACGATATCCTGATGTCGCAGGCGCACCCCATGCGTGCCCGGCAGAACTGCGTTCCGGCCGATTTTCGCTATCTGCACGCGCTGGAAAGCTGCAATCCCGGCTTCGACGGCCCCACCCACATCGGTGAGCTGCACCGCATGGCGATGGAGCATCACCTCTTCGAGACCGCCGGCAGCGATTTCCACGCTGCTTTCACGGCGGGACTGTGCGCCATGATCGTGCCGGACGGCATCACCACCTCCGGCGAACTGCGCGACGCCATCCGCGCCGGAAAGACCTCGTGGACATTGCGCAGATGAGCCGCGTTTGCCCGGCTTTTGTTAAAAAAATGTAAAAAGTTCGATTTTTTCCAAAATACCCCTTGATTTTTTCCAAAACATGGCTACAATAAGTTTTGGCACTCGAAAGCCGAGAGTGCTAAAACTTGTGAAATTTATGTTAGGAGGCGTTTCAGCATGACGATCAAACCGCTTGCTGACAGAGTTGTGATCCAGATGACCGAAGCGGAGGAGACCACCAAGAGCGGCATCATCCTCGCGGGCTCGGCCAAGGAAAAACCCCAGGTCGCGATCGTGACCGCAGTCGGCCCCGGCGGCGTGGTGGACGGCAAAGAAGTCACCATGCAGGTCAAGGTGGGTGACAAGGTCCTTATCAGCAAATACACCGGCACCGAAGTAAAGGTGGATGGTGCCGAGTACACCATCGTGCGTCAGGGCGATATCCTGGCCATTGTTGAGTAACAGGAGGAACACAGCATGTCGAAAGTCATTCTTTATGGCGAGGAAGCCCGCAAGGCGCTGCAGTCGGGCGTGGATCAGCTCGCCGATACCGTGAAGATCACCCTCGGCCCCCGCGGCCGCAACGTGGTGCTGGATAAGAAATTCGGCGCCCCCCTCATCACCAACGACGGTGTGACCATCGCCAAGGAGATCGAACTGGACGACCCGTTTGAGAACATGGGTGCCCAGCTGGTGAAGGAAGTCTCCACCAAGACCAACGATGTCGCGGGCGACGGCACCACCACCGCCACCCTGCTGGCGCAGGCGCTCATCCGCGAGGGCATGAAGAACGTGGCCGCCGGCGCCAACCCCATGGGGGTCAAGCGCGGCATCCAGACCGCCGTGGACGCGGTCGTGGCCGAAGTCGTGGCCAATTCCAAGAAGGTCAGCGGCACCGAGGACGTCGCCTCTGCCGCCACCATCTCCGCCGGCGACGCCGAGATCGGCCGCCTGATCGCGGAAGCGATGGAGAAAGTCTCCGCCGACGGCGTCATCACCGTGGAGGAGTCCAAGACCGCCGAGACCTATTCCGAGGTCGTGGAAGGTATGCAGTTCGACCGCGGGTATATCACCCCCTACATGGTCACCGATACCGACAAGATGGAAGCGGTGCTGGATGATGCCCTCATCCTCATCACCGATAAGAAGATCTCCAATGTGCAGGATATCCTGCCGCTGCTGGAGCAGATCCTGCAGGCGGGCAAGAAACTGCTCATCATCGCCGAGGATATCGAGGGCGAAGCGCTCTCCACCCTCATCGTCAACAAACTGCGCGGCACCTTCACCTGCGTCGCCGTCAAAGCCCCCGGCTTCGGCGATCGCCGCAAGGAGATGCTGCGGGATATCGCCATCCCCACCGGCGGCCAGGTCATCTCCGATGAACTGGGTCTCGACCTGAAAGAGGCGAGCATGGCCATGCTCGGCCGCGCCCGCCAGGTCAAGGTGCAGAAGGAGAACACCATCATCGTGGACGGCGCCGGCGATCCCGGCGAGATCCGCGCCCGCGTGGGTCAGATCCGCACCCAGATCGAGACCACCACTTCCGATTTCGACCGCGAAAAGCTGCAGGAGCGGCTGGCGAAGCTCGCCGGCGGCGTGGCTGTCATCAAGGTCGGTGCCGCTACCGAAGTGGAAATGAAGGAAAAGAAACTGCGCATTGAGGATGCGCTGGCCGCGACCAAGGCCGCCGTGGAGGAAGGCCTCGTGGCCGGCGGCGGTGTGGCGCTGCTCAGCGCCGCCCGTGTGCTGCGTGAGATGCTGGCCACCGCCGAGGGCGATGAAAAGACCGGTATCCGCATCGTGCTCAAGGCTCTGGAGGAGCCGGTGCGCCAGATCGCGCTGAACGCCGGCCTTGAGGGCAGCGTCATCATCGACAAGATCCTCTCCTCCGAAAAGGAAAACTTCGGCTTCGATTTCGCCAAGGAAGAGTATGTCGATATGTTCGCCGCCGGTATCGTGGACCCGACCAAGGTGACCCGTTCCGCGCTGCAGAACGCCGCCTCCGTCGCCGCCATGGTGCTGACCACCGAGTCGCTGGTGGCCGACAAGAAGGAGCCCGTGGCTCCCGCCGCCCCCGCTGCCCCCGGCGGCATGGACGGCATGTATTGATCCCCCCGCAAACCGTAAAAGAGAGCCTGTCGGCACAGCCGGCAGGCTCTTTCTCTTTTGGTCGGGATGGGAAGACCTTGACATTTTTCGGCGAATGCTATAACATAAGGATATATTTGCCGAATCCATTTTGACCGCCGAGGTGATCTTTTTTGAAACTCTTTTCCCAATATAAAGGCCTGCGCAGGGAACTGTATGTGCTGTTCATCTGCGAACTGATCGACAATGCCGGCTCGATGGTGGGGCCGCTGCTGACCCTTATCCTCTCCACCAAGCTGGGCATGGACGCTTCCGCCGTGGCGGCCTATTTCCTCGTCTACACCCTGCTGTCGCTGCCCATTCATCTGCTGGGCGGGCGGCTGACCGATAAGATCAACAAAAAACTGCTCATCAATGTCTGCGATATCGCCACCTCCGCCATCTACATCGTCTGCGGGGCGGTGGGGCTCAGCCGCGTGACGCTCGCCTGCTATCTGGTGGGCAGTCTGCTGCAGACGGTGGAATCGCCGGCCTACCATTCGCTGACGGCGGATTTTTCGACCGCCGCCGACCGGGAGCGCGCCTATTCCCTCAACTATCTGGGCATGAATCTGGGGTTGGTGCTGGCGCCAACGCTGGGCAGTTTTCTCATCAAGGATCACCTCGGGCTCATGTTCATTCTGAGCGGCGTGTTCCAGTTCGGCTCGCTGCTGGTGTTTGACATCTTCGTGAAGGATACCGGCGCCATCCGCGACACCGGCAACACCTATGAGCAGCGGGTGGAGGGGGAGAGCACCTTCAAGGTGCTGCGCGACAGCCGGGTGCTCATCCCGTTCATCGCGATCGGCGCCGTCAGTATGCTGGTCTATAATATGTACGGCTACCTGATGCCGCTCAGCCTCACCGCTGTCCACGGCGACGCGGGCTCGGTCTATTACGGCACCCTCTCCTCACTCAACTGTGTCACCGTGCTGGTGTTCACCGCCGTGCTCACCGCGCTGTTCGCCAAGCGCACCACCATCGACAAGATGGTGGCCGGCAATCTGTTCGAGTTGGCCGGTCTGCTGCTGTTCTTCCTCTTTCTGGGGCGGCCGGTCGTCTACTATATCGCCATCGTCATCTTCACCCTCGGCGAGATCCTCAACACCGTCACCACCACGCCGCATCTCACGAAACGCATCCCGCAGAATTACCGCGGCCGGGTCATGGCGGTCTCGTCGGTGGCCTCCGCCGTCGTGGTCGCCGGGGGAAAGTTCGCCGTCGGCAAGATCTACGATCTGGTCAGCCCCACGGTCGCGTGGGGCGTGGTGTTCGTGCTGGGGGCGGCCACCGTCGCGGGATATCTGCTGATGAAAAAAGCGGATCGCGCCGCGTTCCCGGTGCTGTATGAGCCGGAGGATACCCAAACTGAAGAATAAAAAGAACGCAGCCCGGGACCGGAGTCCCGGGCTGCGGTTTTTGTTGCGGTATGTTTTCTGTAAAGGCGTGATCATCCTTTCGGAAAACCGGTGATCTTTTTCGCATAATATTGCAGGATCAGCCGCGCGTCGGTGGAGTCCACCGTGCCGCTGCCGTCCACATCGGCCAGCGTCAGATCCAGTGCATCGGCGGAGATCTTTTTGGCGTAATACTGCAAAATCAGGCGGGCGTCGGTGGAGTCGACCTTGCCGTCACCGTTGACGTCGCCGTAGTTGAGTACGAATTCGGGATTTTCGAACGTGTAGCTGAAAAACAGATACCCCTTTTCGGAAGACTCCTTTTTGATTGTGTGGCCGTTTATCGTGATAGTGACCTCCGGCGCAAAGGCATATCCCTCCTGCGGATACAGCATGCCCATATACATATACGTGCCTTTTTCGGCATTTATCCGCGCCACCACACCGTTGCGCATATTGTTGCGATCGGCCGGCGTGCCGGCGCCGCTCATCGTGACGGTGAACTTCTGCGCGTCACTGTTGAGGTCAAAGGCGGCCGTGGAGGCGGCGGTCTCGTTGCAGACGACCGTGCAGCCGGAATAGCCGCTGCGGGGGGAACTTCACCTGAAAGTGATAGGCCAGCCCTGGCAGCATCTTGTCTGTGAAGTCAACGCTGCAATTCACCGGACCGCGCAAATTATTGCTGCTGCGTTCGCCGATGGCCACGTCTTTATTTTTGGCTGCGGAACAGGGACTTTGTCGCAGGCGGCAAAGCCGCCTTTGGAGAAAATTCGCAACAGTCCCCCGGACTGTTGCTCTGTCGCTCCCGCACCGCCGTCGGCGGCGCGTTTGCTCCATTTTCTGGTTCGAGTCCCTGAAGAGAAAAACAAAGACGTGGCCGATGGCCACGTCTTTGTTTTTGGCTGCGGAACAGGGACTCGAACCCCAACAGGCAGATTCAGAGACTGCAGTGCTACCATTACACCATTCCGCAATATTTATCAAAGCATGGGTAATTATACCACATATTTCGGATT
>JAZRVU010000106.1:0-12523 GCA_045599305.1 Acutalibacteraceae bacterium
TGACGGCCTCGGTGAAAGATCTGTGTGCCGCGGGTGCGGCCATCCTGTGCGGTGTGCTGCTGTGGCGGTATACCCTTGACAACTGCTTTGTCCTTCCGTCCGATAAAGGCCGGCGATCATCGAAAAAATCAAAAATTATTAAAAATCATTGAAGAGGACAGGAAGATTAACTATGACAATAGAAACAGAAAGACTGATTATAAAAGAATTTGATTTGAGTATGGCGAAGGCGGTCCACGAAAATTCGTTGGATGAGGATAACAGAAAATTCGTGCCGGATGAAGTGTTTGAAACCGAAGATGACGCCAGAGAGACGATCGAGTTCCTGATGAGCCAATACGCATCCGAGGATGGGCCGCTTGTGTATCCCGTATTGACAAAAAGGGATGAAAATATCGGATACATTCAACTTGCGCCGATAGAGGACGGTTGGGAGATCGGATATCATATTGCCGAAAAATACACAGGGAACGGATACGCTACGGAAGCGGTCTCTGCTTTTTTACCTGTCATTGCCGAAAAGAAATCCCTTTCTGCCATATACGGAATATGCCTGGCGGAAAACATCGCCTCGGTAAGAGTGATGGAGAAATGCGGATTTCAAAACCTTTACCGCGGCACAGGCGAGTATCAAGGCGAAGACAAAGAGATCGTAAAGAATATTTGGAAAAAATAGATTTTTAAGAAACAGCCATGCGGCCGTGACGCCAAAAAGCGCTGCTCCGACACAGTCGGGGCAGCGCTTTCGTTTTCTCTTCTTTTTTCACGCCACCGTGACCTGTACCCCGGCGGGGGCATCGTAGGTCACGCCGTCCGGCGTCACCGAGACGGTGAGCGGGCCATAGGGGGTGGGATAGGTGCCGCGCGCCCACGCGAGGCCGCCGAGTGCGGGCTTCAGCGTGATTTTGCGGCAGCCGGGCTCGTCGATATGCACGCCCAGTACCCGCTCTGCCAGAAAGGCGGTGGGGCCGGACGACCAGCCGTGGCACAGGCTGTGGCGGTACCCGACATAGCAATAGGCGCCGTTGTCGCCGTGGATATCACAGCCGTCCGGCAGGCGGTCGATGCGGGTGCCGTCTTTCAGCCACGCCAGATCGAAGTCCTCCCAGAAGGAGGTGGCACCGGCGGCCAGCATCCCGCCGTAATAGCGGCGCAGCACATCCAGCGCGTCGTCCATGCGGCCGGCGTTGGCCAGCGCGGAGAGCTGATAAAAACTCATAAAGGTGGAAAAGCCGCTCATGCCGCCGCTCATCAGCAGGTCGGCCCCTGCCGCGGGCGGCAGATGCCCGGCCAGCGCCGCCATGGCACCCGCCGTTTTGTTCTGCCCGAGCGGGAAAGTCTTGGCGGCAAGCCACGCCACCCGCTCTTCACACGCGGCGGCAAGCGACTGCTCGCTCAAAAGGCGCGCCAGATCGGCACCGGCGCCGAAAGCCAGCGCCAGCAGCGAGCGGGCTCCCTCACGGTCGCCCACTTTTCCCCATGTGGGCCAGTCGAGGAAATAGCCGTACTCGCCCTGTGCGGCCAGCCGGTCTTCCCCGTCCGCCGTCACCAGTTCTCCCATCTGCCGCAGCAGACCGGTGAAATAGTCCGCGTGGCGGCGCAGGAAGGTATCGTCACCGGTGGCCATGTACCAGTCCCGCACGATCAGCACGAGCCAGAAAGCATAGGTCACCATGTGGTTGGGCCACAGGGGCAGCGGAAAATGCTCGATCGAGCGCTCGAGGCTCTCCTCCATCACGGCATTATTGCCGAACACGGTGCGGATGGTGAGCATTTCCGGGTGCATATCCCCCGCCCACACCAGCCGGTCGCGCTTGACGCCGTCCCACAGATGCTCCTGCATATTCAGATGGCAAGTGTAGGCGGCGGTGTCGTAGATCTCGTTGAGCAGCGGATCGCTGCAGCAAAAACTGCCCACATAGGGGATGTCGCGATAGGTGAACACCGCGAGTGCCGATTTCAGTTTGAGTTCGGTGTCCGGCGAAAGCAGGATCAGCCGCACGAAACGAAAGCCGGTGCGCCCGAATTCCAGATCCGAATACTGCGAGATCTCCACCACGAAATCGCGGGGAGAATGGTCGTTGGTGGCGTTTTTCACGCCGATATCACTCATGGCCTCCGCCACCGATTCACCGAATACCAGCCGCATTTTTGCCTGTCGGTTGAGATGGTAGGTCAGCAGCCGGATGCCGCCGGCCAGTTCGGTGCCGAAATCCAGCAAAACGGATGCCTGCTCCCCGTCGGCACCGTTGCGCAGCACGGTGAACACCGTCTCGGCCAAGCCGATCTGCCCGTCCTTTTCCGCCAGCAGATTTTCGGGTGCCTCCACCTGCCCCGCCGTTTGCAGCACGGACTTCGGCATCACATAGCGTCTCGTCAGCGGGTCGCTCTTGCAGAATGCCATATCTTTGATCATCTCGCTCACCTCTACTAAAAGTATACCATTTCCCGGGGGAATTTGCAACCGATTTTCCGTAAATCCCTTGCAAAACCGCCGTGGATTTGATATCCTATGTTTCGAAAGGGGAGATCGGCGTGGAAAAATATGCATGGAAGGCCACCGTGCGGGAGGGGTGTCTGGCGGAGTACCGCCGCCGGCATGACGAGATCTGGCCGGAGATGGTGGAGGTGCTCAAAGCCGCCGGCATCGTCAACTACACCATCTGGAACACCGGCAATGAATTATTTGGTTATTACGAATGTGAAAAGGGCGCGGCATACGCGGCGCAGGTTTAGGCGGAAAGCCCGGTGGTCAAACGCTGGGACGCCTATATGAAAGACGTCATGGTGATGGAACCTGACCCCGTCACCGGCGCCCAGCCGCTTTTGACAAAGGTGTTTGAACTGTGAGGGAGAGTAAAATGGAAAACTTTGAATTTATCGAGCAGGTGATCCTTTCAAAGGACTGCCACAAGCCCTGCGAGCCGCAGAATTTCCGCCTGAACGTCGAAGGCTTCGGCGGCACCACTTCCGAATACACCGACTGCGTGCGTTCCGCCATCCGCTCCCGGCTGACCGGCTCACGGCAGGAGGGCGGCCGCACCTTCCTCGAATATGAGGCCGACGGGCGCTCCAAGCTGAAGGTGACCGTGTGCTACGAGACCTTTTGCACGAGCGGCGCCGTCCGCCAGACGATCACGGTGGAAAACGTGGGCGACTGTGCCGAGATCCTCACCCATGTGAGCTCGGCAGAACTGGACGGCATCGGTGCCGACGGACTGCTGCCGTGGACGGCGCCGGGCCGTTTCATTCTGCACTCCTGCGACACCACATGGCAGGGTGAATCCCAGTGGCGTCACCGCCCGCTCACCGAATACGGACTGGTGCCCGCCACCGTGCACCTGAGCAAAAAGACCGTGCGCTTCTCCTCGACGGGCAGCTGGACGACCTGCCGCTATTTCCCCATGGTGGTGCTGGAGGACACCGAGACCGGCCGCAGCATTTACATGGAACTGGAGCCGCTCAACTCCTGGTCGATCGAGATCAACAATCCCTCGTCGGGCTACGGGGCGGACGGCGTGCTGGGTCTGGAGGCCAACTGCGCCGATATCCACCGCGACGGCTGGCAGGTCACGCTGCAGCCGGGTGAATCCTACACCGCACAGCCCTGCGTCTACGGTGTGACGGACGGCGGATTCGAAGAGGCGGTGGCCGAACTGATCGCCTACAAGCGGGAGACCAATCTTGCCCCGTTCAAAAACGGCGTGGTGCCGCTGGTCTTCAACTGCTACATGGATTGCATCGGCTCCAACCCCACCACCGAACTGCTGCTGCCCCTTATCGACGCCGCTGCCGCACAGGGGGCGGAGATCTTCTGCATCGACGCGGGCTGGTTCCGCTCCTTCTGCGAGCCGCACAAAAACGGCATCGGTGACTATAATATCGCCGATGATCGCTTCCCCGGCTACGGGCTGGGCGGCATCCTCTCCCTCATCCGCGAAAAGGGCATGATCCCCGGCATCTGGCTGGAGGTGGAGTGCTGCGAGGCGATCTGTCAGGCCGCGGGGCTCTCCGAAAACGCCCTGTGCAGGCGCAACGGCCTGCCCATCGGCGGCGGCCGCAATTTCTTCGATTTCCGTGACCCGGCTGTCTGCCGTCACATGGCTGCGCTGATCGACCGCCTGTGCGACATGGGCATCGGCTTCATCAAAAACGACTACAACCGCACCACCGGCATCGGCTTTTCGAACTACGGCGATGCCTTCAGCGTCGAGGCGGCCGCCTCGCTGCAGGCGGTACTGGATTTCTTCGGCGAGGTACGCCGCCACCATCCCGACCTCATCATCGAAAACTGCTGCAGCGGTGCCATGCGTGCGGACAACTACTTCCTTTCGCACTTTGAACTGCAGAGCAGCAGCGACCAGGAGCTGTATTACCGCGCTCCCTCCGTCATCTCCGGCTCGCTTGCCTGCATGATGCCCGAAAAGTGCGGCGTCTGGGCCTATCCCTACCCCTACTATCTCCCGGCGGACGGCCCCATGGATATGTTCAACAACGAAGACCTGTGGGCAAAGAAGCAGGCACGCTGTGCCGACGGCGAAGAGACCATCTTCAACATGGTCTCCGGACTGGTGGGCAACCTCTATCTCGCCGGCCGTATCGACCGTTGCGATGAAAAGAACGCCGCGCTCGTCCGGGAGGGGACCGACCTCTTCAAACGCGACCGCGCTTTCCTGACCCGCGCCCTGCCGGTGTGGCCGGCGGGCACCTTCACCATCGAAGCGGAGGGGATGTTCTGCACCGGTCTGCTCGACCGCGAGGCCGGCCGTCTGCGGCTGGCGGTGTGGAACATCAATGCCCACAAGAAAACGGCGGTGTTCGACCTCTCCAAATGGGCGGGTAGGAACTCTTCTGCCGCCATCGTCTACCCCGCCGCCGACACCGCCGCCCGGTGTGAGTATCACCCCGCCAACGGCAAGCTCTCCGTCACCCTGCCGGATGTGCGCTACTCTGCCCGCCTCATCGACATCACCCTGTGATCTTGCCGATAATACCGCAAAAAGGCAGCCCTGCACGGCAGGGCTGCCTTTTTAATTTCGGGTCGTTTGGTCAGGATGACGGATTTGTCAGCGATTTGTCGGTTTAAAGTGTAAAATCGTCCAAACTTGCCTTTTCCCCCTTGAAACGACCGTTTTTTTCTGCTATACTTACACTAAATTTTTATATCCCCGCCCAAAAGGCGCACCGCGTTGCCGCCCAGAATGGCCTCCCGCTCCGCCGCGGTAAAAGGCAGTGTCCGCATTTTGGCGGTAAAGGCGGCGGGGCTGTCCCACGGGGAATCGGTGGCGAACAGCACCCGGTCGGTGCCGTGGCGGCGGCAGAGGCGCACCACCTGCTCATCGGGCACACGTCCCAGCATATGCGCGGTGTCCAGCCAGAGGGGCGCGCCGCACAGACGGCGTTCCACTTCGTCGAGTTGTCCCTCGCCGCCCAGATGTGCCAGCACCAGCTGCGGTCGCAGGCCGCCGCGGCAGACGCCCTCCAGCAGCCGCTCGATCTCGTCCACCGTGGCGTGTACGTCCTGCGGCGAAAGCGGGTCGAAGCCCGTGTGGGTCACCACGATGAGCCCGATGGCGGCACAGTGGCGCAGGATGCGCACATAGCGCGCATCGCCCAACCGCACCCCCTGGTAGTCCGGATGCAGCTTCACCCCTTTGAGGCCGGCGGCTTTCAGCCCGTCCAGCAGGCGCTCCGGCTCCTCGTTATCGGGGTGGATGCCGCCGAAGAAAATGAGCCCGTCCCGCCCGTTCTGTTCCCGCGCAAAGCGATTGATGCTCTCGAACTGGCGCGGTGCGGTGACCACCGGCAGCACCACCGAGCGATCGACGCCCCCCTCCCGCATGGCGCGGCGCAGGTCGGCAGCGGTGCCGTCGTGCACGGGGGAAAGCCCGGCGGTGGCGGCCAGTTGGCCGACGGCGCGCGGGGCCAGCGCGTCGGGGAACGCGTGAGTGTGAAAATCGATGATCATGGGAGCTCGCTCCTTTGAGACTCGTTTTCAAATAGTATAAGCAAAATTGAAGGAGGAAACAAGATGTTTATCAAAATTTCTTTTCTTGTGCTGTTCTTTGCAATGATGGTGGCCATTGCCGTGCTTTGCCGCCGTCAGGCGCAGAGCGTCAACGGCTTTGTGCTGGGTGGCCGGCAGGCCGGCCCGTGGCTCACGGCCTTCGCCTACGGCACCTCCTATTTTTCCGCCGTTATTTTCGTCGGCTACGCCGGTCAGTTCGGCTGGCGCTTCGGTGTTGCCTCCACGTGGGTGGGCATCGGCAACGCCCTGCTCGGCTCGCTGCTGGCGTGGGAGATCCTGGGGCGGCGCACCCGCATCATGACCCAGCATCTGGGCAGTGCGACCATGCCGGAATTCTTCGGCCGCCGCTTTGACAGCACTGCTTTGAAGGTCGTGGCCTCCGCCATCACCTTCCTGTTCATGATCCCCTACACCGCCTCGCTCTACAACGGCCTGTCCCGTCTGTTCGAGATGGCGTTCGGCATCGACTACGCCTGGTGCGTGCTGGGCATGGCGGTGCTGACCGGCGTGTATGTCACGGTGGGCGGCTACATGGCCACCGCCATGGCCGACTTCGTGCAGGGCCTCATTATGCTGGGCGGCATTATTGCCGTCATCGCCGCGGTGCTCAACGGGCAGGGCGGCTTCACCGCCGCCATGACGGCGCTGTCGCAGGTGCCTGCCGAGGAGACGGAGATGGCCGGTGCCTTCACCTCTTTCCTGGGGCCGCAGCCGCTGCAGCTGCTGGGCGTGGTGCTGCTCACCTCGCTGGGCACCTGGGGTCTGCCGCAGATGGTGCAGAAATTCTATGCCATCAAAAATGAGGGCGCGATCCGCAAGGGCACCCTCATCTCCACCCTGTTCGCCTTTGTGGTGGCGGGCGGCTGCTACTTCCTCGGCGGCTTCGGCCGTCTGTTCGGCGACGTGGCCGACTACGGCGCGAACGGCAAGGTGGTCTACGACAGCATCGTCCCGGCCATGCTCAAAAATCTGCCGGACGCCATCATCGGCATCGTCATCGTGCTGGTGCTCTCGGCTTCCATGTCCACCCTCTCCTCGCTGGTGCTGACCTCGTCCTCCACCATCACGCTGGACTTCATCCGTCCCATGCGTAAAAAGGAGATGAGCGAGAAACGCTCCCTGCTCATCATGCGGGTGTTCATCGTGCTCTTCATCGTCATCTCCGCCGCCATCGCCATTCTGCAGGCGCGTTCCTCCGTCACCTTCATCGCACAGCTGATGGGTATTTCGTGGGGCGCCATGGCGGGCGCGTTCCTCGCTCCCTTCCTGTGGGGACTCTATTCCAAGAAGATCACTCCCGCTTCGGTGTGGGCATCCTTTGTGGTGGGCGTGGGCATCATGGCGGCGAACATGATCTGCACCCTCACCGGCGTGCCGTTCCTGGATGAGTATTTCTCCTCCCCCATCAACGCGGGCGTGCTGGCCATGGTGGTCAACCTCGTGGTGGTACCGCTGGTCAGCGCCGTGTCGAAAAAAATGCCGCAGCCTCTTGTGGAAGATATGTTCTCGTGCTATAATAGGACTGTGAGCGTCACCGCCAAGGAATCGCTGGAAGAGGAAGACGCCTGAATACTTTTTGATGCACAAACACAAAAGGAGATATCAACGTGAAACAACTGATGATCGGTAATGCCGCCGTGGCACGCGGGCTGTATGAAGCCGGCTGTGCGGTGGTCTCCAGTTACCCCGGCACCCCCTCCACCGAGATCACCGAGCAGGCCGCGACCTATGAGGAGATCTACTGCGAGTGGGCGCCCAATGAAAAGGTGGCGGCCGAGGTCGCCTTCGGCGCGTCGCTGGGCGGCGCCCGCAGCGCCTGCGCCATGAAGCACGTGGGTCTGAACGTGGCGGCCGACCCGCTCTTCACCATGTCCTACACCGGCGTCAACGCCGGCATGGTGATCTGCGTGGCGGACGACCCGGGCATGCACTCCTCGCAGAACGAGCAGGACTCCCGCCATTACGCCATCGCGGCCAAGGTGCCCATGCTGGAGCCGGCGGATTCGGCCGAAAGCCTGGCCTTTGCCAAAGCCGCCTTTGACCTGTCGGAGCAGTTCGACACGCCGGTGCTGCTGCGTATGTGCACCCGCATCGCCCACTCCCAGAGCATCGTGGAGACGGGCGAACGCGTCGACCGGCCCCGCAAGCCGTATGAAAAGGACGCGGCCAAGTACATCATGATGCCCGGCTATGCCAAGAAGCGCCACCCGCTGGTGGAGGCGCGCACCGCAAAGCTCGCGGAATTTGCCGAGACCTGCCCCTTCAACCGTGTGGAATGGGGCGGCACCGAACTGGGCATCATAACCACCGGTGCTTCCTATCAGTATGTGAAAGAGATCTTCGGTGACACCGTCAGTGTGCTGAAGCTCGGCATGGTCAATCCGCTGCCCACCGCCCTCATCCGCGACTTTGCCGCCAAGGTGGAACGTCTGGTGGTCATTGAGGAACTGGACGGCATCATCGAGACCCATTGCCGCACCATCGGCGTGGCCGTGGAGGGCAAGGAACTGTTCACCAACATCGGTGAGTTCTCGCAGGCGAGCATCGCCCGCGTGCTCGGCCTGCCGGAAAAGGCGCATCAGACCATCGACACCGCCATCCCCGTGCGCCCGCCCGTGATGTGTGCCGGCTGCCCCCACCGCGGGATGTACTACACGCTGGCCAAAAACCATGTCACCGTCATCGGCGATATTGGCTGCTACACGCTGGGTGCGCAGCAGCCGCTCAACGCGGTGGATTCCACCCTGTGCATGGGCGCCTCCATCTCCGGCCTGCACGGCTTCAACAAAGCCTGCGGCCGCGACGGCGAACAGAAGACGGTGGCCGTCATCGGCGATTCCACCTTCATGCATTCCGGTATGACGGGGCTGGTGAACATCGCCTACAATGACTCCCACTCCACCGTCATCATTCTCGACAACTCCATCACCGGCATGACGGGGCATCAGCAGAACCCCACCACCGGCTATAACATCAAGGGCGATCCCGCCGCCAAGGTGGATCTGGAGACGCTCTGCCGCGCCATCGGTTTCGAGCGCGTGCGGGTGGTCGATCCCTACGATCTCGCCGCCTGCGACGCGGCGGTAAAAGAGGAACTGGCGGCCGATGCGCCGTCCGTCATCATCTCCCGCCGTCCCTGCGTGCTGCTCAAGCACGTCAAGGCGAAGCCGCCCGTGAAGGTGAATCCCGAAAAGTGCCGCAGCTGCAAGAAGTGCATGAAGCTCGGCTGTCCGGCCATCCGCATCCGCGACGGCCGCGCCGATATCGACACCACGCTGTGCGTGGGCTGCGGTGTGTGCGGCCAGTTGTGCGCCTTCGGTGCCATTGAAGAGGGAGGGAACGACTGATGGAGACCACACGTTTGATGATCGTCGGTGTGGGCGGTCAGGGCTCGCTTCTGGCAAGTAAACTGCTCGGCCGGCTGCTGGTGGACGAGGGCTACGATGTCAAGGTATCGGAAGTCCACGGCATGAGCCAGCGCGGCGGCTCGGTCGTCACCTATGTGCAGTTCGGCGAAAAGGTCTACTCCCCCGTGATCGAGACGGGCGAGGCCGATTTCATCGTCTCGTTTGAAAAACTTGAGGCGGCGCGGCATCTGCCCTGCCTCAAGCCGGGCGGCACCGTGATCGTGAACGATCAGCAGATCGACCCGATGCCGGTCATCACCGGCGCGGCGGCTTACCCTGTCACCGTGCTGGAGGACATGAAGGCCGTGGGCGTAAAGGTGGACGCCATCGACGCGCTCGCCCTTGCGCGGGAGGCCGGCTCGCAGAAGGCGGTCAACATCGTGCTGATGGGACGCCTTGCCCGCTATTTCCCCATGAGCCGTGAAAAGTGGCTCGCCGCCATCGAGCGGTCGGTCGCACCGAAGTTCGTGGAGATGAACAAGAAGGCATTTGACCTCGGGTACTCCTATTCCGAATAAAAAGGACGAATCATATGCAACGCTATTGGCAAGAAGAGATCGAGACCGCCTCGCGTGAGCAGATCACGGCGTGGCAAAGTGAGGGGCTCGTGCGCACGGTGCGCCGTGTCTACGATCACGTGCCCTGCTACCGGGAGCGGATGGACGCCGCCGGCGTGAAGCCGGAGGATATCCGCTCGGTGGAGGATCTGCACCTGCTGCCCTTCACCTGCAAGCAGGATCTGCGCGATAACTACCCCTTCGGCCTGTTTGCCGTGCCCATGGAGGAGGTCGTGCGGCTGCACGCCTCGAGCGGCACCACCGGCAAGCAGATCGTGGTGGGCTACACCCAGCACGATCTGGACGTGTGGGAGAATATCAGCGCCCGTCAGCTCGTCGCCGTCGGCGCCGGGCGGGGCGACAAGATCCACGTCTCCTACGGCTACGGCCTGTTCACCGGCGGCTTCGGCTTCCACGGCGGTGCCCACGCGCTGGGCGCGGCCGTCGTGCCGGTGTCCTCCGGCAACACCGCCCGGCAGATCACCATCATGCAGGATTTCGGCTCGGATATCCTGTGCTGCACCCCGTCCTATGCGATGTATATGGCGGAGACGATGGAGAAAATGGGGGTGGACACCGAAGCACTCCCGCTGCGTGCCGGCATCTTCGGGGCGGAGCCGTGGACAGAGGAGATGCGTCAGCAGCTGGAACAGAAGCTGCACATCAAAGCCTATGACGTCTACGGCCTGACCGAGATCATGGGGCCCGGTGTGGCCTATGAGTGCGCCGAGCAAAACGGTATGCACGTCAACGAAGACCAGTTCATCATCGAGGTGCTGGACCCCGAAACGGGCAAACCCGTGCCGGACGGCACCCCCGGCGAGATCGTCTTCACCACTCTCAACAAAGAGGCCTTCCCCGTCATCCGCTACCGCACGCGGGATATCGGCGTCATCAGCCACGAGCGGTGCGCCTGCGGACGCACCTTCGTGCGGATGTCCAAGCCGCTCGGCCGCACCGATGATATGCTCATCATCCGCGGTGTCAACGTCTTCCCCTCGCAGGTCGAGACGGTGCTGCTGCAGATGGGCTACTCCCCCAACTACCAGATCGTGGTGGATCGCGTGCGCAATCTGGACACGCTGGAGGTGCTGGTGGAGATGAACGCCGACACCTTCTCCGACACTGTCACCGGCATCAGTGCCAAGGAGCACGCGCTGGAGGGGGCGCTCAAGTCCCTGCTGGGCGTGGCCGCCGATGTCACGCTGGTGGCGCCGGATTCCATCGCCCGTTCGGACGGCAAGGCCGTTCGCATCGTGGACAAACGCAAGAAATAATGGCAAGGAGGCGCTGATATGTCCATTCAACAGCTTTCCGTTTTTGTGGAAAACCAAAAGGGCAAACTGGTGCAGATCACGCAGGTGCTGGCCGATGCCGCCATCGACATCCGGGCGCTTTCGGTGGCCGACACCGCCGACTACGGTATTCTGCGTCTGATCGTCAGCGACACCGACCGCGCTGTCGCCGCGCTCAAGGAGGCGCGGTGCGTGGTCTCCGTCACCGAGGTGCTCGGTATCGCCGTCAGCGATACGCCCGGCAGTTTTGCCGCCGCCGTGAGGGTGCTGGCCGAAAATGAGATCAACATCGAATATGTCTACGCCTTTATCACCCCCGAGCCCGGCAGCGCCTATGTGGTGATGCGGGTGACCGATAACGACGCGGCCACCGCCGTGCTGCAGAAGGCAGGGGTGCGGGTGATCGGCCGGGACGAACTGGACGGCCTGTTCGCCTGAGGTGAAAGAGCGAAGGACGGAAAATTTTTCAAAACCCCTTGCAAATGCCGTTAAAATCGTGTATACTAACAAAGGCCTGTGAAAACAGGCCTTTATATCCGCCCGTGGCGAAGCTGGATATCGCAGTGGATTCCGATTCCAAAGGCCGGGGGTTCGAATCCCTCCGGGCGGGCCATAAAAGAAACGTCTTTTGTCTACCAAGGCAAAAGACGTTTTTTCTTGCTTTTTGAGGCATTTTACAGCAAAAATCGCATAAAATGAGGCAAAACGGGCTTTGAGATAGCCATCATGGCTGTCCCGGAGCCCATTTTTTCGTTTCCGGCACCGAAAACAGCCCGAAAAAGCTGGTGTACTTTTTACGTTTCTTTGCTCTGCAAAGAAGTCGGCAATCGACTGCGCGGGGGGGGATTTGAATACAAATGTTTCTTATGCGATTTATATCATTTTATACCGTCGCTTGCAGATTGTGGCATCGTTTTTTTGTAAAGTGTCATTGCAATGAAAACAATGACTGCAGTCCACAAAGCAGCCCAGACCTCAACCTGCCATAACGATACTACGGCTCGCTGATAAAGTGCAGGAAACGTATCCACCAGCATATGAAGGACTATCGCCATCGGCAGACAGATCTTCTTTGCGTTTACAACTCCATAATATACGATAACCGTAAGTCCGATATGTACAAGCATTGCAAACAGGCGCTCAATGACGTTCATAGCTGACATTGCGTAATCAAACGTGGCAGCAGCCTGAACGGATGGAAGCGCAGCGGCAGCAGTTTCCTCCGTAATGTTCAAT
>JAZRVU010000107.1:0-7945 GCA_045599305.1 Acutalibacteraceae bacterium
CGCCTGTCTGCGGCTGTGTGCGGCGTTCCGGCGTGACTGCCGCCGTCTGCCGCTGGCGGCTGACCAAAAGGGCGAGCGGGTGATGGCCACGCTGATGGGCATTGCACTGCCGGTCTCGGCCACGCGGTATCTCAACACGGCGCTGCACACGGTGGAAAATCTGCTGGTGCCGGATCGCCTGAGCGTCTACACCGCCTCCCGCGCGGCGGCACTGGCACAGTTCGGGTGCCTCAAAGGCATGGCGATGCCGCTGCTCTTTTTCCCTGCCTCTTTTCTGTCGGCCATCGGCACACTGCTCATCCCCGAGATCTCGGAGGCGGCGGCGCTGGGACGGCAGGACAAGGTGCGGGCGGCCGTCAGCCGCACCCTCACCGTCACCCTCACCGCCTCCACGCTGGTGGCGGGCGCGTTTTATCTCTATGCTCCGCAGCTCGGGCAGTTGCTCTATCACAGCGACGAGGTGGGGATCCTGCTGCGGGTGCTGGCGCCGCTGCTGCCCGCCATGTATACCGAAAGCATGGCGGACGCGATTTTGAAAGGGCTGGACCAGCAGGTGAGTTCTCTGCGCTACAGTGTCATCGACTCGGCGCTGCGCATCCTGCTGACGGTGGTGCTGGTGCCCCGCACGGGCATGGCGGGCTTTTTGTTCGTGATGACGGTGAGCAATCTGCTGGTGGCGTTTTTGAACCTGCACCGCCTGCTCAAGGTGACGGGCATGAAGCCGGACTGGCGGCGCTGGGCGGTGATCCCGCTTTGTGCGCTGGCGATCGCGGCGGTCGGCGCCGTGGGGCTTTCGCACGTGGCACCGGTGGCGGCGCTGCCGATGCCGCTTTCCGTGCTGGGCGGCGGCACGGTGCTGGCGGGACTGTACGGCGGGATGCTGCTGGCGGTCGGCCGGCCGGAAAAGAAGATGCCAACATAAAAAAGTGTCCCACCGTGCGGTGGGACACTTTTTGGTTTCTCTTGTCAGCCTGCCCAGCGTGTCTTGTCCACGCCGTTTTCGGCAATATAGGTCTCGGGCGGGATATCGTCATAGAGGAAAGCGTGAACGACTTTGCCCGCATAGGAGAGATTGTAATATACCGTGGAGGAGCCGGTGGCGGCGCGGTAGTCCCCGTCGATCTGATATTCGGTGAGGGGCACGCGGGTCTGCTCAAAGGTGATGCCGCCGGTGAGTGCGCCGGCCAGCGAGAGGATTTCGCTATAGGAGAGGGAGGTCTGCACATAGGGCATCAGTGCCTTGATGAGGGCGGGGTACTGCGTGATGCCGGCGTTCATGGCCTTTTGGAACAGTTGTTCCATCACATAGCGCTGGCGGTCGGTACGGCCGTAGTCGTTGTTCACACCGTCGGCGGTAGCCACATGGCGCACCCGCGCCCAGCAGACCGCCTGCACACCGCTGAGCAGCTGCTTGCCGGACTTTTTGATATAGTCGCGCGGCGTGCCCACCTCGCTCGCCATCGAGCCGATGTGGATATTGGCATCCTGCCGCTCGGCCTCGGTCACGTTGACCTCGATGCCGCCCACGGCGTTGATGATATCCACCATGCCCACGAAATTCACGGTGGCATAGTCGCGGATGTTGAGATTGAACATGGTGTTGAGCATATAGATCGACTGATCCGCGCCCCTGGGATAGACCGAGTTGAGCTTGCAGTAGCCGCGGTTCGGCAGATAGACCAATGTGTCGCGCATCACGGAGATGACCTTCACTTTGTTGTGGATCTGGTCGATGCTGATGATCATGATGGAATCGCTGTTGCCGGTGAAACTGGTGGCATTGCGGGCATCGATGCCGAAGAGGGCGATGTTGGTCACCTTTTTGGTCAGGGTGGTGTCGGTGATGCCCAACTCCTCGTTGGTCTTGTGCTCCAGCCCGCTGTCATACTGATAATCGCCGAACTGCCAGAGCAGATAGCCGAAAGTGGCTGCCAGCACGCCGCATATCGCCAGTACACAGGTGAGCAGAACATACAGCCCCTTGTGACGGCGCTTGGTCTTTTTCGTTTCGGCGGAATGTTTGGCCATGGAGTTCTTCCTTTCTTTCGACAATTTTCGTACAGTCAGTGCCCTATCACTATAACACACCGGGCAGAAAAGTCAAGTGACAATTTTGTAACCTTTTTTTAAACGGGGATCACCCGCTGCAGCGCGAAGGAATAGAGCAGCCGCTCCCGCACGGGGGCACCCAGTTCCGGCTCCAGTGCGTCGGCATACAGCGCCAGCTGTGCGCGGTAGCGGTCGGCCAGTTCCTGCGGCGTGCTCACCCGGTCGGTCTTGTAGTCCACAATGACGTAGCCGTCCCCCTCCGCAAAGACGCAGTCGGCGATGCCCTGAATGAGCACCTGCTCATCGCCCGCCGTTTCGGGGGGCAGATCGGTGCAGAAGGTGACGGGGCGTTCCACCGCAAAGGCGTATTCCCGGCGCACATCCGGCGAGCGCTGTATGCGGCGGTAGAGATCGCTGCCGAAAAAGGCGGCCAGCCGCGGCAGCGACAGGCTGTTGCCCTGTGCCGGGGAGAGATAGCCGCCCTCCACCAGACGGCGCACTTCGGCGGCCGGATCGGCTGCCGCGGCCTCATAGCGAGCGAACTGCATGAACTGGTGCATGGCGGTGCCGCGCTCGGCGGGGGACAGGGTGCTCTCGCCCAAAAAGGCGGGACGGGCAGTGGCCACGAACGATTCCGAAAGCCCCTTGTGTGCCAGAACGGAGGCGGCCATCTTGGCCGGGACAGAGCCCAGCGCGGCATAGGGGTACTGATAGGCAAGGCGGGTGTCCAGCGCCTGCAGCCACTCCTCATCCGCGGGCACGTCCTGTGCCGCGGCGGTGTCGGCCGCGGCGGCATCCGGCGGGGCGGTCATCAGGATGTGCAGCCGTTCTTCACAGGGCAGCGGTTCCAAGGCGTCCGCGCCCGCCAGCGCCCGCAGAAAGCAGGCGTCGGGGTGGCGCATCAGCGCCATCAGCAGCCATTCGGCAAAACTGTTCACGCCGATGACGGCACCTGCCGACAGGTGAGGGGTGTCGGGGACGAGAGCCGCCGCGGCTGCCGCCATTTTTTTGATATCGCCCGAGATGACCAGACAGAGCCGCTCCCGCGCACGGGTGAGCGCCACATAGAGGATGCGCAGACTTTCGGCGCGCTCGTCCCGGCGGATGCGCTGTGCCAGCGCCCGCTTTTGCAGACCGGCAAAATGGTCGCCGGTCTCGGTGTCGTGCCACTCCAGCCCCATGCCCAGCTCGCGGTGGAGCAGCAGGGCACCGGTGGCGGACTGATCGTTGAACCGGTGCATCCCGGCCAGAAACACCACGGGGTACTCCAACCCCTTGGAGGCGTGGATGCTGAGGATGTGTACCACGTCGGTACCGCCGCTTACCGGGGCGGGCACATCGCCGCCGCTGCGCTCGCTCTCACTGTCGATGAAATGCAGAAAGGCGGAAAGACCGCGGTAGCCGTTTTGCTCAAATCCGTGCGCCATATCCAGCAGTTTCTGCAGGTTGGCGGTGCGCTGTTCGCCGCCGCGGCGTGCCCCCATGACGGCGGGCAGCGCGGTCTCCTCGTAGATCTGCGAAAGCAGGCGGTCGGCCGGCAGGACGGCGGCCAGCGTGCGCAGCCGCTCGGTGCTTTTCAGAAAGTCGGTACAGCGGGCGGCCAGCGCATCCTCCCGGCGGGCGCGGCGCCGCAGTGCCACAAACAGCGGCGCGTGGCGGTCGGCCTCGCGCAGGGCGGCCATGTCGTCCGGCGTGAACGCGAACAGCGGGGACAACAGCACCGCGAGCAGGGAGATATCCTGCAGCGGGTTGTCCAAAAACCGCAGCAATGACAGAGCGCACCCCACCTCCGGTGACGTGAAGAAGCCGTTGCCGGTGCCCGACTGGGCGGGGATGCCCAGCCGGTTGAGTTCATCGGCGTAAAAGGCGGCGTGTCCCTTGGTGCTGCGCAGCAGGATGCAGATATCACCGAAACGGCAGGCGCGTTCTCCCTCTTTGTCTTTCACGGGGGTGCCCAGCAGTTCGCGGATGCGGGTGGCGATCACCCGCGCCTCCGCCACCTCGGTGATATCCTCCCGATCACTGTCGGCGGTGTCCACCAGCAGCAGATCGGCGGCGTCATCTTCGTGGGGGGGATAGTCGGCGCGGGCCACCAGCTGCTCGCCGTCATCGTAATCCACGCCGCATACGGCGGCTGTCATCAGTTGGGAGAAGATGAGATTCACCGTTTCGGTGACGCTTTTGCGGCTGCGGAAATTGTGTCCCAGCCGGATGGCGGCGGGATAGGTCACGCCGTCAAAGGCGGGGTAGCGATCCCGCCGGGCGATGAACTGGCCCGGCGTGGCGTTGCGGAAGGAATAGATGCTTTGTTTGATATCCCCCACGAAAAACAGGTTTCGTTCCCCGTCGGAAACGGCGCTGAACAGGCACTCCTGCGTGGGGTTGGTGTCCTGATACTCGTCCACCATCACATGGGAAAAGCGGGCGGCCACCTCCCGCGCGAGCGGGGTGCGGTGCCAGCCGCCGTCCTCCTCCGGCTCGGCGAGCAGACGCAGGGCAAAATGCTCCAGATCGTCAAAATCCAGCAGATCCTTCTGCTGTTTCTTCTCGGCATAGCGCGCGGTGAACGCTCTCACGAGCGCGCACAGTTTTCCCACCACCGGCGCCAGATCCGCCGTGACCTTTTGGATGACGGATTCCTCTGCCACGAAAAGTTCCGGGAGTTTTTCCGCTTTTTCCTTGGCTTTTTTGCGCAGCGCCTGGATCTGTTCTTTCAGAATGGGGTCGGGGCAGTTGCGCACCTGCGGCATACGGTCAAAGGACAAATGTCCCACGGCCGCCAGCCGTTCGTCCCACGAAAGGGTGTCGAGTATGTCATCCAGCCGCTGATACGCGGCCTGATCCTGCGCGATCACGGCGGCATATCCGCCAAGCCAGTCCGCCTTGTCACACAGACGCAGTGCCTGCGCGCAGAACTGCACGCACTCGTCCAGCGCGTTGTGCGCGGTGCGGATGAGTTCCTGTCCGCAGAGAGTATCGTCCACGGGCAGCAGCGTGTGCCACGCGGCCTCCTGCGAGGCGAGCCACCGCTCGGGAAAGGGGTCGGCCTCCACGAAATCGAAAAGCTGCTCGATCCGCCCTGCCAGCTGCCTGTCGTCCCGGCGGCCGCCCAGCATGGCCGCCAGCCGCTCAAAATCGGGGTCGTGTGCGGCATAGGCCTCGTTTAAGATCTCGTCCATCGCCTGCGCCCGCAGTGGGGCGGTCTCGGATTCCTCCGCCACCCGAAAACGGGGAGAGACCCCGTCCAGCAGGTGAAAATGCTCGCGGATGAGGTCACCGCAGAAGCTGTGCACCGTGCTGATGGAGGCGTTCGGCAGCAGCATGAGCTGCCGGCGCAGACGGGCGTTGTGCGGCTCTTCCTTCAGCCGTTCGGTGAGCGAGCGGGTCAGCCGCTGCTTCATTTCGGCGGCCGCCGCTTTGGTGAAGGTGACGACCAGCAGGCTGTCCACATCGACCGGCGTGACCGGATCGGTGATCAGACGGGTCACCCGTTCCACCAGTACGGCCGTTTTGCCCGAGCCGGCGGCAGCCGAGACCAGCACGGTGCCGGCCGCATCCAGACATTGCCGCTGTTCGGCCGTCCATTCGCGTGTATCTGCCATTTCGCCCACCTCTTTTCATTATACATATGTATTGTAACACATTCCCCGTGCAAATACAACCGAAAAGCAAAGAATTTGACAAACGGCGCGGGGCGGTCTATAATGAAAAACAGATTGGGGGCAGGAATATGAACATTCTTATCACGGGCGCGGCCGGATTTGTGGGCAAAAACCTCACGGCGGCGCTGCAAAGCATCAGGGACGGCAAGGATCGCACCCGTCCCGACCTGACGGTGGGGGAGATCGACCTTTTCGATGTGGACACCCCGTCCGAAGAACTGGCGCGCTTTTGTGCCCGGGCGGATTTCGTATTCCATCTGGCCGGGGTGAACCGCCCGAAGGACACCGCCGAATTCATGGCGGGCAATTTCGGTTTTTCCTCCACGCTGCTCGATACCCTGCGTGCGTGCGGCAACACCTGCCCCGTCATGCTCTCCAGTTCGGTGCAGGCCACGGGACTGGGCCGTTTTGCCGGCAGCGAATACGGCAAAAGCAAAAAGGCGGGGGAGGATCTGTTCTTTTCCTATGCCGAAAAGACCGGCGCCCGCGTGCTGGTCTACCGTTTCCCGAATCTGTTCGGCAAATGGTGCCGCCCCAATTACAATTCCGCGGTGGCCACCTTCTGCCACAATATAGCACGCGGCCTGCCCGTCACGGTGAACGACCCCGCCACCCGACTGGAACTTTTGTACATCGACGATCTGGTGGCGGAGATGCTCGATGCGCTGGAGGGGCACGCCCACCGCTGCCGGTACGAGGGGCTGACGGCCGTGCCGGACGAGGCCGGCGCGTTCTGCGCGGTGCCCGTCACGCATGAGGTGACGCTGGGCGAGATCGTGTCGCTGCTGGAGCAGTTCGCGGCGCAGCCCGCCACACTGGATATGCCCGATATCCCCGCGGGCAGTTTCCAAAAGAAACTGTATTCGACCTATCTGTCCTATCTGCCGCCCGAAAAGGTGGCCTTCCCCCTGAAAGTGAACGCCGACGAGCGGGGCATCTTCACCGAGCTGCTGCACACCGTGAGCGGCGGGCAGTTCAGCGTGAATGTGTCAAAGCCCGGCCTCACCAAGGGGCAGCACTGGCACCATTCCAAATGGGAATTTTTCATCGTGGTGTCGGGACGGGCGCTCATCCGCGAGCGGCGGCTGGACAGCGACGAGGTGCTGGAATTCATCGTCAGCGGCGACTGCCCCACGGCGGTGCATATGCTGCCCGGCTACACCCACAGCATCGTGAATCTTTCCGACACGGGGGATCTTGTGACGCTGATGTGGGCCAATGAACGGTTCGACCCGACCCACCCGGACACCTTTTTCGAGCCGGTATGAAAGGGGCGTACGCGATGAACGAAACGGCGCCGACACTGGTGAAGACGCCTCTGTTCACGGCGCTGGCCGTCCTGCAGACGGCGTGGCCGGTGCTGACCCTGCTGCACGGCTTCACCCATGTGCCGGCCGAACTGGCGGAGTACATCGAGGGGCTTTCCCCCACGGGCGGGCTGGCGGATATGCTGGGACTGGTGATGGAGTACTGGCCGTTCGTGCTGGTGCTCACCCTGCTGCCCGCCGCGGCGCTTTCGGCGGGACTGTGGCAGATGCGCACGGCCGCCCGCGCCGGTGACACCGCCCGCCTTGCGGCCGCCGTCGGCCGGGTGCGCGGGGCGCGCATCGCCGCATTCGTGTGGGGGTTGCTGCTGATCGCGGGCGCGGCGGTGCTCGCGGTGGGGACGGTGCACCTGCAAAGCGTGCGGGCATCGGTACTGTTCCCGATTTTGGCGGCGGTGGCCGCCCTGTGTCTGGCGGCGGTATCGTTGCCGCTGATCACGGCGCTGTCGTCGGTGCGGCGGGGCACACGGCGCGGAGTAACAGTCGCGGCGGTGCTTGCCTTTGCCGGCGGGGCGCTTTCCTGCCTCATGGCTCTTTCCGGCGAGGCGCTGACGGCCTCGGTGAAAGATCTGTGCGCCGCGGGTGCGGCCATCCTGTGCGGTGTGCTGCTGTGGCGGTATCGCCGAGCCATAAAAGCCAAAATAAGCGATGTCCCTTCTGCCTGAGCAGAAGGGACATTTTTGGTTAAACGAAAACCACCGGCTAAGCCGGTGGTTCAAAAGAGGCTTTTGCCGTTGAACAAAAAGAACTCCTATGATATAATGCGAACAGGTCTAGCCAACCGCAAGCAGAAATCATAGGAGGTCAACATGAAAATTGACACAAACAGTTTATCACACACAACATGGAATTGCAAGTACCATATCGTTTTTGCACCGAAATACCGAAGATAAGTAATCTACGGGAAAA
>JAZRVU010000108.1:0-4710 GCA_045599305.1 Acutalibacteraceae bacterium
AAGCCAATATCCCGTTTCGCTTGCTTCTTTGAGCGCGATTTCAAGCTTTGATACAAAGTCCTTTGTACCTTGCGCGTAATTTGCTTCGAAAATATTCGCGCCGATAGAGGTGCCGCTTCTGCCGATCTGGTTAGAAATCACTGATTCGTGTTTCGCTTTAAGTTCTTTGACCAGATTGATGATCTGAACGGAAAAGTTCATGGACAAATCACGCAATTTTGATTCGGACATGGTCATCACCCCTTTTCAAGCATATTATAGAATGAAAACCGTGATAAGTAAAGTGATGTTGTGCCTTCGGCACAGTGATGCTGCTCGCAAAGCTCGCCGTGATGTTTTGCGGCGATGCCGCAAAGTGATGTGATGTGTTCCTCACACGCCCGCAGGCACATCACTCGGCGAAGCCGAACATCACGTGCGAAGCGCACATCACGTTCCGTGCAGCGGAACACATCGTTTTCGGCGCGTATCGGAAATACTTCAAAATACTTCCTTATCCGTACGCGCCGAAACGGGAAAGCGGTTTTTGTGTGTTTGAGAGCCTTAATCCTCGGGAGCCTTCACGTGCGGGCAGGGGATCGTCTGACGGATGACCGGCTTGGCCCAGTGCACCGCATTGCGGATGATGAGCTGCACCGTGGGGTTATGGAAGGAGGGGCAGAACTCATGACCGGGCTGGAAATAGAAGACCCGGCCGTAACCGCGCTGCCAGCAGCAGCCGCTGCGGAACAGCTCGCCGCCCTTATACCAGCCGGCAAAGACCAGCTGATCCGGCTCGGGAATGGAGAAGGGCTCGGCGTAGGTCTCTTCATGATCCAGCACAAAATACGGGGGAACGCCCTGCGCGATGGGATGACTCGGATCGATCACCCAGATACGCTCCTTGTCTTCGTCGTCACGCCAGGAAAGGTTGCAGGGAGTACCCATGAGGGCGCGGAAGATCTTGGAATGGTGAGCGCTGTGCAGCGCGATGAAACCCATGCCGGAATGCACGGCGTTCTTCACCCGCTCGACCACCTCGTCGGGCACTTCGGGATGCGCCATGTGGCCCCACCAGAGCAGCACATCGGTCTCGTCGAGCACCTCCTGCGGCAGGCCGCAGTCGGGATCGTCCAGCGTGGCGGTGCGCACGGTGATCTCCTCGTCCTTACCCAAAAACGCGGCGATGGTGCCGTGGATACCGTCGGGGTAAAGGGCGCGTACCGGCTCGTTGATTTTTTCGTGCCGATACTCATTCCATACAGTTACGCGGATCATGTCATGTACCCTCCTTGATTTTTACAGCAGTTCATAGGCTTCGCGAATCGTACTCACGCCCACGACCTCAATATCGGTACGCGGGGTGAGGGATTTCTGATTATGACGGGGCAGCAGCACCCGCTCAAAACCGAGGCGGGCGGCCTCGGCCACGCGGGCCTCGCAGTGGGAGACCGAGCGGATCTCCCCGGTGAGCCCCAGTTCACCGAACGCGACGGTGCCCTCCGGCACGGGGGTATCCTTCAGGCTGGAGATCAGCGCCAACGCCACCGGCAGATCAGCGGCCGGCTCCTCCAGCCGCAGGCCGCCCACCACATTGAGGTAGGCGTCCAGATTGGCGAAGAAATAGCCCGCGCGCTTTTCCAGCACCGCCAGCAGCAGCGCCAGCCGGTTATAGTCAAAGCCGGTGGACATCCGGCGCGGATTGCCGAAGCCGGTCGGCGTGACCAGCCCCTGCACCTCCGCCAGCAGCGGGCGGGTGCCCTCCACCGTGCAGGCCACACAGGTGCCGCTCACGTTTTTCGGGCGGCCGGAGAGCAGCATGAGCGACGGATTTTCCACCTGCAGCAGCCCCTTGTCCCGCATTTCGAACACACCGATCTCATTGGTGGAACCGTAGCGGTTTTTGGCGCAGCGCAGCATACGGTAGCTGCTGTTGCGGTCGCCCTCGAAATAGAGCACACAGTCCACGATATGTTCCATGACCTTCGGGCCGGCGATGGCGCCGTCCTTATTCACGTGCCCCACCACGAACACCGGCGTATCGCTTGATTTCGCGGCGCGCATGATGGCAGCGGTGCATTCCCGCACCTGCGTCACGCTGCCGGGCGACGAGGAGACCGCGGCCAGATTCATGGTCTGGATGGAGTCGATGATGACCAGATCGGGCGATTCGGCCTGCATGGCGGCCAGAATGGTATCGACGTCCGTCTCACACAAAAGGGAGAGGTTATCCGTCTGCACCTCCAGCCGGTCGGCACGCAGCTTGATCTGTCCGGCCGACTCTTCGCCCGACACATAGAGGATCTTCCACCCCTGCGTCTGCCCGATGTACTGGCAGATCTGCAAAAGCAGGGTGGATTTGCCGATGCCCGGGTCGCCGCCGATGAGCATGAGCCCGCCCTTGACGATCCCGCCGCCGAGTACGCGGTCGAGTTCCTTCAGGCCGGTGGAGCAGCGGGCTTCGCCGCGCGGGTCGATCTCCCGCAGTTTCTGCGGGCGGGCACTGCCGACCAGCACGGCGGCGGGCACTGCGGACGAGGCGGTGCGCACCTCCTCCTGCATGGTGTTCCATTCCCCGCAGGAGGGGCATCTGCCGCTCCAGCGCGGAGCCTCGGCTCCGCATTCGCAGCAGACAAAAACGGTCTTGCTTTTGGGCGGCATCTCATCGCCTCCTTTTCCCCTATCCTATCACATTTCGTCCCGCTTTACAAGTGATTTTCACATTTTTTCAGCCCTGCGCCGTGTAAAAATCCAACACACCGCAGGCAATGGCAAAGGCCATCTGCCGCTGATAGGCGTCATCTTTTAGCCGGGCGCACTCGGCGGGATTGGACAAAAAGCCGCACTCCACCAGTACAGCGGGCACGGTGGTATTGGCCAAAAGATAGATGCTTTTGTCCGCCCGCTTGAGTTCCCGCGTGTTGTCCGGCTGCAGCATGGCGAGCACCCGGGTGCGGATGGCGTCGGCCAGCGGCTTGCTCTGCGCGTTTTGCGGGGCATAAAACATCTGCGCGCCGTGATACTGCGACTGGGAAAAATTGTTCTGATGGATGCTCACCACCAACGCCGCCTGCTCATAAAGCGCCAGCCGGGCGTGCATATCGCTCACCTTTTTCTCCCGGATGGGCGCGGTGCCGTCTGCCGCAAGGGCACAGTCCTCCGTGCGGGTGAGCCGCACCTCGCACCCCATCACCCGCAAAATGGCCGCCAGATCCCGCGACACCGCCAGATTGATCGCCTTTTCCGCCGTGCCGTCCGGCGCCGAGGTGCCGCCGTCGAACCCGCCGTGGCCGGGGTCGATGAGGATGACCGGCCGGGCAGACGCACGGTAGGCGGCGTCCGCGCGCTCCACCTGCGGCAGCGTCGTGAGCAGCAGCGCCGCACAAAAAAGCAGCGCACCGAAGCACCACCATATTCGCCTGGGCATACCACCGCCTCCTTTAGGCCATACCTATGCCGGGCGGCGGAAAATATGACAAAGGCGGCCGCCCCCGTGGGGACGGCCGCTCTTTCGCGTCTTTATTTACTTTTTGCGGCGGTGCTTCACCTTTTTGCCGGTGGCGGTGTAGACCAACCGGTCACGCAGCGAAATCTCGCTGTAGCCGAGGAAATAGCCCAGCCCCGTGAACAGCGGCAGCGAGAGCAGCACTGGCAGCATGGCCGCCACCCCGCCCCACGACACCGCCGCGGGTTCGAGCGTTCCGGCGGGGATGACGTGGTTGAACCACGGCCAGAAGCAGACATTCATCCAGCGATACCACTTGACAAAGCCGGGCAGCCCGCCGGTGAGTTTGCCCGCAATCAGCAGCAGCCACATGACGAGCGCCGGCAGGTCGGCCAGCAGGCCGATCTTCGCGCCGCGCCACTTGTCCTCCGCCCCGTGACCGAACAGCACGGCGTTGCGGTCGTGATCACCGATGTACCAGAGGTTGGAATAGGGGAAAGCCAGGAAGATGATCAGCATCAGGATCTGCGTGACCCAGTTGGCCGTGCTCTGCAGGCCCGGCTGAACAGGCGTGCGGATATTTTCGGCATAGGATTGGGTGATGGGATACTGCTCCAGCAGTTCGACATCCGCCTCGGTGTCTTCCGCATCGGAAAGGTCGCGGTCGATCAGCACCGTTTCGGTCTGGTCGTCTTCGATGATATAGACCTTGCGGTGGGCGGGGGCATCGTCGGTGGCATAGTGCTCCTCCATCACCAGCGTGCGGCCGTCGGCCAGCACACCGCCGGTGCGGGTGCCCAGCTTTTCGGTGGCGGAAATGGAAAGCGCCATGGTGACGGACATATTCAAAAAGAAGCAGAGCAGCGCCGCCAAAACGGTGTAGAGGAACGTCTTGAGCGCCACGCCGCAGGTGGTTTCGGAAAATTTCATCGGGACCCGTCCTTTTGTCTTCGGTATTTTTTCCATCTTAACACATTTTGCGTGATTTGGCAACCGCAAAACGCCGCCGCGCAAAAAAATTTGAGTTTTTCGCATTTTCCACTTGACAAATCGGCTTTTTTCGTCTATCATATTTAGGTGCCGTGAGGCGCGCATCATATGGGGGCGTAGCTCAGCTGGGAGAGCGTACGGTTCGCATCCGTAAGGTCGAGAGTTCGATCCTCTTCGTCTCCACCAAATGTGTATTGGACGAACACCTATTTCTTCAACGGCAGTTTCGCTGTAAAAGTGTTCCTCTGATACAAATTACAAAGGCACCATCTTGGTTTATTCCGGGATGGTGCTTT
>JAZRVU010000109.1:0-10326 GCA_045599305.1 Acutalibacteraceae bacterium
AAATTTGCTGATCTTTTTCGCATATAATTGCAAGATCAAGCGGGCATCGGTAGAATTGATATTGCCGTCGCCATCCACATCTGCGACCGCGACATTCAACTGACTCTCATTGATCTTTTTTGCGTAGTACTGCAAGATCAAGCGAGCATCGGTAGAATTGATGTTGCCGTCGCCGTCTACATCACCAAGCACGGAAAGGGGGGCATCGCTTTTCACAATGGCATAGGTACTGAAATGCTCCAGTGTGACCGTTACGGTTTTGGCAATCGGGTCGACTGTAGACAGAAGTTTTTCGGCTTTATTCTCGGCAGTAATATAGTATACATCGGCATTTTTAAAGCCGTCCGGCAGAGGAAATGTCACCGTCACCGGACTGTTCGGTTGTGCGGGTTCTTCCTGTAGATAGTTGTATGCGGAAATGTTATAGGCAACAAACTGGTCAGAAACGTCCTTCAAAGCGACGGTCGCCTTTTGAAGAGCCTCGGCCGATGCAACGGGAGTCACATGCATCTCGGTGTACGGATCAAACGCATCAAAATCGCCAGAAACAATGATATCGCAATCATTAGAGAATGTGACAGGTGCGGTAAACGGGATATCCAAGTCATTGCCGGCGGGTACCACTTCCACCTCAAACGTAGTGGTGACACCCATCGCACTATATGTGACCGTGTGCTTTCCGATGCCCCACGGGTTATCCCATTGATCAGTCGTGAAACTGCCATCGCCGCCACCAAAAGGCATTTCCACATCGCCATACCCGAAGATCGCATAAATACTGTTGTGCGGGCAGGTCAGCACCGTGCCATCCTTGTAATGAATAACCACCATTGGATTGGTATCTTCAATGTAATAGTACGGTTCCTCATCCGGATACACCGGCTGTTCTTCCAGTTTCTTTGTGGGAATGACCTCGATGCTTTGCACAGGTGTTTCGATGATTTCCACCTCAAACGGGGCGGTACAGCCGAGATACTCCGCGGTAAAGGTGTGTTTTCCAATCGACAAGCCGCTTTCATCATAATCATACATATCTAATGAATAGCCGGTTATATCATGGACATTGTAAAAACTAACAGACTCGTATGTAGCAGATGTACCGTCTTTGTAGTTGACAGTCAGTGTGGGCAAGGTATAGTTCAATTCATAATGGTAACCATACTCATATTCATAGCCAAGCCAGTTTTGGATCAGCGGCAAGGTGGCTTTCAAAGAGAAACTCTCTACCGGATTTTCGATGATGCGTATCTTCAGATCGCACGTGCATCCCCACCACTCGCAGGTACCGATTGTGTAGGTGTTGCCAAGAGTAAACGGATTCTCCGATTGACTTTCGTAGGTTTCGTTCATATTGACCATTAAATAATTATGGCCTGTGGCATCGTATAATCCATCCCAGCCGCGGCGCACCTCCGAGGTGCCGTCTTTATAATTGACCGTGAGCTCTAACGTGGAGTAGGTTTTATTGAATTCGTAAATAAAATTTCCGGATTCAATAAAGTCGCCCTTTTGGTCATCCCATACGGTTTCGGGATATCCATCGACCCCTTGGATCAAGCCGATCGTGTTGACGGAAATGCTTTGCACCGGATTTTCGATCATTTTGACCGTACCGGAAAACGGCAGGCCAAACACTTCGCCTGTCACAGTGTTGTTACCGATCGACAACGTATCTGCTAACAGTTTACAACTATAGTATTTGTTCGAATATCCTTCCATGCGAAACGCTGCGTTATCCAAATCTGATCCGAAAAAGCGAAGAGGAACATCAAAGGCATCTCCGCCTTTTTTGTGGAAGATCAAGGTAGGCTCGGCATCACGCAATTCTTCAAATGTGCCGCTTATCAGTTCGCTGCCGAAAGTCAATTCCACGCTGTCAAATGGATTCTCAAGCACTTCCAACGATACAGTGGTGGAAAACCCGAAGAAATACACCGTTGCTTCATGCGAGCCGATCCCCCACGGTTTTTCGGGTGACTGATCACAGGAGTAAGCCAGCGGAGCGACCATACAACCGCGCAGTTCTTCTGAATAAGGCTTGAGATCCATGTTCCACTCATCCACGCTTTTGGTCTCACTTGTGCCGTCTTTATAGTTTACAGTCAAGTCGATCAACGAGAAGAATTCAAATTCCGTCCATGGATGATCCGGGTCGTCGAAACGCCAAACTTCGATTTGGTCAACACCCATATACAGCGGATGGTTCATCGTGGCTGAAATACCGGAAACGTTTTCCAACTCCGGCAGATTGGCACCTCTGTCATCGAGCGCCATAAATTTTCCGGGGATCTCATATACCATTTCCCAAGAGGTGAACCGATCCCGATTATCAAACGAACAGGCACGGTATCCCAGCACTTTGTAATCGGTTTCATTGACCGTGACTTTTTGATCGCCCGGCAGAATATCTCCGCCAAGTTGCACTTGATACAGATATACCGTCGCACCCATTCCTTCTCTGTTGTTGTTGATACCGGCCGCCACAAACCCATTAGGATAGGTGACGGAGGGATCGACGGTGTAAGTATAGGTTGCGCTTTTCGACAGATAAAACGCAGTCGCGCGCATGGTTTCGAAGAATTCCGGATCGTAATCGCACTCAAAATAAGTATTGGCTTTTTCCTCAAAAGCATCGAAGGGAACACTATATGTCACCGCACCGCTCCCCTTTGTGCCGGACTGGATATACCCGTCAAAGGTACTGCCTTGGTATTCCAGTTCAAAGGTTGTACGGATGACCGTTTCGGGGTCGAAAGATTGAGAAAAACCCCATACATCTTCAGTGTTTCCCGTCAGGTTCTCCTTGGCAACACCCAAGATCTCGGCTTTTTCCATGAGATGAGATTGGGACTTGAGGTAGTAGGTTACCGTATCGTCAAACTCCGGAAACGCATACCCCGTAAATGTGCAGGTCAACAACATGATAGTAGCCAATGCGATGGCCAAGGCTTTTTTCGGCAGTTTCATTTCTTGATCCTCCTGTTTTTTTATTTACAACCAAAACCATACACACCGAAAATGTATAATCTTGATTTGTTTGCGCAATTCATTTCTTCGCAAAGTACATATACAGTTGGCATTTGAGCATGCCGTTATAGAGTTTGCGCCGCTTATCCGCGGGACGGCCGAACCATTCCTCGAAGGTCTCGTCCGCCGTAATGATGGCATAACTCCAGCCCGGCTGCGGCAGGAACACCTGCCCCATCGTGCGGTAAAGCTGTTCGGCCGACTGCCGGTCGAGCAGCCGCTCGCCGTAGGGCGGGTTGCACAGCACCAGTCCACTCTCGCCGCGGGGACGAAAGTCCTTCAAATCCGCAAGTGCCGTGGTCTGGCAGTCCCCCACCCCGGCCTTGACCGCGTTTTCCTCGGTCAGACGCAGGCAGTCCGCATCGATATCGCCGCCCCACAGGGCGATCTCGCGGTCGGGCAGTTCCTGTGCCGCGGCGGCCTCCCGCTCACGCGCAAAGCAGCCGGCCGGTACGCAGCCCCAGTTCATGGCGGCGAAGCGACGTCCCTTTCCCGGCGCGATGCGGCGGGCGGCCAGTGCCGCCTCGATCAGCAGGGTGCCGGAGCCGCAGCAGGGATCACACACCTGCGCGGCAAAGCGCGCCCGCATCACATCGGCGATGGCGGCGGCCAGCGTTTCTTTGATCGGCGCCTCGCCCGCGTTGGCGCGGTAACCGCGCTTGTGCAGGCCGGCGCCGCTGGTGTCCACCAGCAGCGAGACCTCGTCCTTGAGCACCGTCACCTGGATCTGGAACAGGGCGCCGCTCTCCTCGAACCACGATACGCCGTAGCAGGCGCGCAGCCGCTCCACCACCGCTTTTTTGACGATGGACTGGCAGTCCGGCACGCTGTGCAGCGCCGAATCCAACGACCACCCCTTCACGGGGAAGCGGTCGGTCTTGCCGATGAGGCGCTCCCACGGCAGCGCCTTGGTCCCCTCAAACAGTTGGTCGAACGTCACCGCGCGGAAGGTGCCCATCAGCACCTGCACCCGCTCGGCATAGCGCGAGCCGATATTCACCCGCGCCATGGCGGCAAAGTCACCGTCGAACAGCACCCGCCCGGTCTGCACCCGCACATTCGAAAGCCCCATACGGCGCAGTTCGTCACCGAGTATCCCCTCGATCCCGAACAGGCAGGGGCAGCAAAAGGTCATTGTGTCTTTCATGCTCTCTCCGTTTTCACAGTGTCGTTTTGAGTGCCGCGCCCTCCCGGATGGCAGCGATCATGTCGTCCATGGTGCGGATGTCGCGCTTCGTGATGATGCCGCCGCGCGCCGCGTGCCGCTCCTTATGGAAATCCGAGCCGGAGGTGACGAGCAGTCCGTACTTGCGTGCCCAGGCGGCGGCAATGTCATTGCGGGAATCATGGTCGGTGTGGCCGTTATAGGCTTCCACGCCGTCCAGATGTTGCGGCTTCACCACCGTCATCCCGTTGCGGAAGGGGTGTGCCTGCACCAGCAGGAACCCATTGGCCTGCGCCTCCTCGTGAAAGCGCTGTACCCCCATCCGAAACACGTCGGGATGAGCGATCAGCCATTCTTTTGTCATGCCGAAGACCAGATAGTCGTTGACATTCTCCGTAAAGCGCAGTTCCGCGCCGGTCAGCACCCGCAGACGGTCACCGGCCGCCTCGCGCACCATATCCGCGCCGGAAAAGAACCAGTCGATCTGCTCCTGCCACGGGCGATCCTTCACCCGGCTAAGGCCATATTCACACAGGTGGTTGGCCACCACCACGCCGGTGTATCCCGCCTCGATATACAGCTGTGCCAGCCGCGCGGCCGGCACCTCGCCGCACGGACTGACCTCCGCCGTGTGCGCGTGCGTTTCCCAACAGTATTCCATGAATAACCCTTCTTTTTCAGAGATACGGTACCGGATCGACCGATGTGCCGTTGATGCGTATTTCAAAATGCAGATGGGCGCCGTAGCTGTCGCCGGTGCTGCCGACCTTGGCGATCAGCTCACCCTGCGTCACCTTCTGCCCTGCCTCGACCAAAATCTCGCTGCAGTGGCAGTAGACCGACACATATCCGCTGCCGTGGTCGACGATCACATAATAGCCGTAACCGCCGCCCCAGTCATCGGTGCGGTTGATCTGCTTCACCACGCCGCCGTCTGCCGCGATGATATCCTTGCCGTACACGCCGTTGCCGGAAATATCGATCCCGGCGTGCAGCTTGCCCCAGCGGTAGCCGAATTCGGAACAGATCATGTGACAACTGGGCAGCGGCCAGATGAATTCCCCGGTGGGGACACCCGGCTTGGCATCGCCGTTCACCCGGTAACTGCCGACTACGGTGACCTGTGTCACCGGCTTTTTCACCACCTCTTCGCTCAATATCTCCCGGTATTGCTCCACGCCGTTCAAATAGATCACGTCGGCCGTGATGTGGTTGATGCCGTCCTCACCGGGGATGCGCACCTCGGAATACCCGATGTATTTCGTGCGGTCGCGCAGCGTGGTATATTCAAAGGGGATCGGCTCGTCGTGGATCTCCGTACAGCGGATCTGCACCATCAGATACGGCAATCCCTTTTCGTCTTTTGCCGTCAGCCGCTGCCACAGCACATCTCGCTGTTCCAGAGCATTCACCGGATACAGGCCGTCCACCACCTGCACCGTACTCATAAATTCCGCCGTCTTGGAAGAAGTGTTCGCCTGCGTATCGTATTCCGCCAGAATGTCATTGAGCAGCGTCTGCATGGCGGCATGCGTAGCCAAAGCGCCCTCGAAGTGACCGTCTATGTACAGGCCGCTCATCTGCGAGACCGCACTGCCGGACATTTTCAGGATACGGTCACACAGCTCGGTCTCGTCCATCACCGCGCTCTGCTGTACGGGGCGCAGTGTCAGATACGATTCCCGCTCGATGACATAGGTATCGCTCGCCTCTTTGATCACACGCCCCTCGGCCATATCCAGTGCCGTCTGCAGCACCGCTTCGTCGTGGATGTAGCCGATGGCCTTGCCGCCATAGACCAGTTCCAGCGCAAACGTGGTATTCTCCCAATAGCGGATCACCGCCACCAGCACGATCACCGCCGCAGCGATCATCGCCGTCTGTGCCATCGCGCTCAGGAAATGGCGATGGCGGCGTATCACCGTCCACGGTGCCTGCAGAACGGCCGGTACCGCCAACAGCGGATGACGCCGTCCGGCCTCCTTCACCTGCCCGCGGACCAGCGATACGTCCTCGCGAATGCGCAGATTCTCCTCACGCAGGTAAGCAAGCGGGCGTGTCACGGCCCGTTTCCACAGGCGCGCGAACCATTCTCCCACCGGTGCAAGGCACCTCACGAACCGGTGCCACAGCCACCGGCTGCAGCGCTTTGTGAACGCGCCCATACCATAGCAGGACAAATACAGGCTCTGCCGCAGCGGCAGGCGTTCCGCCTGCTCTGTCACGGCAGGCGGTGCCGTCATCTGCTGTGACAGATCCGCTTTGGGGATCAGCGTCTGCAGTAACGAACGCGAGTGGCTCTCCTGTTCGTGCTTGCCGGGCATGACGGCACCTCCTTTCATCAAAAGCAGAAAAAGGGGCTGCTGCACCGGGTGCAACAGCCGCTGTCCATCCGAAAATGACGGAGTCAGGAAACGTAATTCAGCGGATTGACACACGAGCCGTTCACGCGCACCTCAAAATGCAGGTGCGGGCCGGTACTCCAGCCGGTCGTACCGCCGCGGCCGATCTCCTGTCCGCGGGTGACGCGCTGATTAGTCGTCACACTCACACTGTTCAGGTGTGCATACATCGTGGTCAGTCCGTTGCCGTGATCGATCACGACATAGATCCCGTAGCCCACATTGGGATTGGTATTGACCTCCTTCACCGTGCCGCCGTCCGCCGCCACGATGGGGGTGTTCATCATCGTCACCTTACCGCCGGAGATATCAATACCCGAATGGCCGCCGTGGAAGCTTTGATACACACGGTGCACCGCCGGGACCGGCCACAGCATGGCGCCCGTGACCACGCCGTCGCCCTCGGTGATGGCCACGCCGCTGGTGTAGGCACCGCCCTCATTATATTTCTTCGTACCCAGCCGCACGACCTCTTCCACCGGCTCCCGGATGACTGTCGAGGCAAGCTCCGTGACCGACTGCACCTCGCCATCGACAGACACCGTCTGCCGCGTGACCAGACGGGCACCGTTTTGTCCCTCTGTCGTCACAACGCGGCTGCCCTCATAGGATTCCGCATCATTGATCGTGCTGGTGGTATAGGGGATTTCTTCCTCGCTCTCGCTTACCGCAGTGACACGCACCTGCAGGCGGCGGGCACCGTTCGCCGTATCGTTCAGCATCGACTTGAGCCGTGCAGGTGTCACCACCTTGGCGATCGGGAAAAGGCCATTCTGCGAAGTGACCGCCTGCACGAATTCCGCCGTACCGTTCGACCGCCAGGCCGACAGATGTTCTTCCAGAAGGTCATCCAACTCTTCCGCCGACGTCACCGCGCCCACCAGTTCACCGTTCAGGTACAAACCGGTCGCCTCGGCAAATTCGTCACCGGAGGATTCGATGATCTTATCGCAGACGGTAGCCTCATCCAGCACTTCCTGCTCGGAGACCACTGTCAGAGTCAGCTTGGGCGTGCGCACCTGCAGTTCCTCGTCCTCCGCGGCGCAGACGCGTGAATTCACCATGGCAGCGGCGGCATCGAACACCTGTTCATCCGTGATGCAGCCGAAATCGTGCCCCTCATATTCCAGTGAAAGGCCGAAAGAAAGGTGCGACCAATAGTTGATGACAGCCAGCAGCACCAGCGATGCCGCGATCGGCATCAGCACATTGCCCACCCGGGCCAGCACCTTACGGTGGCGGCGCAGAGCCAGCCACGGAAGCGCCAACACCTGGACCGCGGCGATCCACAGACCGCGCAGACGTGCCGCGCGCACCCGCTCGCCCGCCAGACGGAAGCCGCCGATCAGATGCCGCCCCTCCGCACACAGCGATTGCCAGCGGCGCAGCACCAGGAAGTCCCATGCGGTCGAGGCCAGGCGGCCGACCGCGCGCAGCGGATACATCAGCATCTGCCAAAAGGCGCTCAGCCACTTCACCGTGACGATACCGGTCACATAACTTACAAAACGTCCGAAGTGATACGTGAGGCGAGCCGCAGCGGCCAATTGTGCGCCCAATTTCAACAGACCCTCCGGCTCTTTTGCGTGCTTGGCCATGGGACTCCCCTCCTTTCACGAAATAGGCAAACCAAAAAGGTTACAATTTTGTAACCTTTTTCATTATACTCATTTTTCGTGAAAAATCAATGCTTTGACGGGATATTTGGTCAATTTAACAAAATTGTGTGGAAAAATTTGCGCACATTAACGAACATTACAATCTTTTCCACTCAATACGACAAATTCTCCTCGCGCCACTCCTGCAGGACTTGTCTCATGTTTGCCGCATATTCGCGTGCCTTGTCCAGATCATGCTCCTGCCAATTGCCGCACTCCACGGCGCTGACGCCCGGGATCTCCCCCGCATAGTCCGCAATGAACGCCAGCGCCTGCCGGGTCAGCTCGATCGCCGTGTCATAGGGCAGACTGCGGGTGAGAAAATAGAATCCCGTACGGCAGCCCATCGGCCCGAAATAGATGACGCTGTCGCGATAGGCACTGTTGCGCACAAAGGTGGCGAACAGGTGCTCGATGGTGTGGATGGCGGGCACCTCCAGATACGGCGGCGTGTTCGGCTTCACGAACCGCAGGTCGAAGGTCGTGATGTCCCCGTCCACGCGGGAGACATACATTCCCGGCAGCAGACGGGTGTGGTCGATCTGAAAACTGGCGATCTTTTCCATAGTGATCCGTTCCTTTCTCACAGCGGCGGCAGCCGGTCGGCCACCGCCCGCATATCTTCCGGCAAAGGCGCCGTAAAGCACATCTTTTCGCCGGTCATGGGATGAATGAACGACATGGTCCCGCAATGCAGTCCCTGCCGCTGCATGAACTGCTGATCAGTGCCGTACATGGTGTCCCCCACCAGCGGATGACCCAGCCAGGACATATGCACCCGGATCTGATGGGTGCGGCCCGTCTCGATGATCACCCGCAGCAGGGTCATATCCGCATTGCCGGCCACTGCCCACCAGCGGGTCAGGCTGGGCTTGCCGCCCTCGCCCACCTCGCGGGTGATGCAACAGCCCTCTTTCACCCGGATGGGCTGATCGATCACGCCGCTGCCGTGCAGCGCACCGCAGACAATGGCGGCATATTCCTTCTGCACCTCGCCCGCCAGCGCATAGGCCACATGGGGATTTTTGGCCGCCAGCAGCAGGCCGCTGGTGTTGCGGTCAAGCCGGTTGACGGGGCGGAAAGAGAGCGGTGTTCCCGTGGCCTCATAGTGGTGCACCACCACGTTGGCCAGCGTGGGCTCCGGCTTTCCGGCCGAAGGGTGCACCGCCAGATACGGCGGCTTGTTCACCACCAGCAGGTCGGCGTCCTCATACACGACGTCCAGCGGTGCCTCTACTCCCTCGATCTTCACCCGATCCTCCGGCAGCAGCAGGCGCACCGTCTGCCCGGCAAAGACCGGGTCGATCGTGCGGCGCCGCACGCCGTCGGCGGTGATGCCGTTTTCCACGTTTTTCAGCCGCACCACCATGCGCCACGAAAGGCCGCAGCCACGCCGCAAAAACTGCTGCACCGGCTGTCCGTCGAATTCCGCGCCCACGGTATATCGGATCTCCTGCAAGGCATCACCCCCTCCTGCGTTATCATACACTGTTTTCCCGCAAAACGCAAGGCTTTTTCGCCGCGGCGGGCGACACACAAAAAATTCTGCCGGCCGCGGTCACCCGCAGCCGGCAGAACCGGTTTACCTTATGAGGTTATGAGGTGTACGGATTATTCCGCAGTTTCTTCCCCGTCGTCCTTCTTCTTTTTCTTCAGCAGGAAGAACGCAGCAGCGCCGCCGCCGATCACAACGACCGCACCGGCGATACCCGCGATCAGACCGACATTGCTGCCGCCCTTTTCTTCTTCCTCGGCCGCAGTCGTGGTGGCCTTGGGCTCTGCGGTGGTCACGTCAGCCTCTTTTTCAGCCTCGGTGGTGGTGGGAGCTTCGGTGGTGGTCGGGATCACTTCGTCCACGATGTACAGGGTCGCGCCCTTTTCCACTTCATAGATCGTCCAGGTGGAGGTGGTGCCGTCTTCGTTCTCGAAGGTCTCTTCGGTGCCTTCCAGAGCCTTGAATCCGTCGCCGTCCGCCACATACAGACCCTTGAAGGTCTCGGACTCGAACAGACCGAACTTCTCTTCTTCCGCTTCAACGGACTTCACAGCGATGTCGATGTCCTCGAAATCGGCA
>JAZRVU010000110.1:0-13004 GCA_045599305.1 Acutalibacteraceae bacterium
GGACGTGGAAGATGAGGAGATCCTCACTGCTCTGGCTGCCGATTTCGAGGACATCGACATCGCTGTGAAGTCCGTTGAAGCGGAAGAAGAGAAGTTCGGTCTGTTCGAGTCCGAGACCTTCAAGGGTCTGTATGTGGCGGATGGCGACGAATTCAAGGCTCTGGAAGGCACCGAAGAGACCTTCGAGAACGAAGACGGCACCACCTCCACCTGGACGATCTATGAAGTGGAAAAGGGCGCTACCCTGTACGTCGTGGACGAAGTAATCCCGACCACCACCGAAGCTCCCACCACCACCGAGGCTGAAAAAGAGGCTGACGTGACCACCGCAGAGCCCAAGGCCACCACGACTGCGGCCGAGGAAGAAGAAAAGGGCGGCAGCAATGTCGGTCTGATCGCGGGCATCGCCGGTGCAGTCGTTGTGATCGGCGGCGGCCTGCTGTTCTTCCTGCTGAAGAAAAAGAAGAAGGACGACGGGGAAGAGGCTGCGGAATAATCCGTACACCTCATAACCTCACAAGGTAAACCGGTTCTGCCGGCCGCGGATATCCGCAGCCGGCAGAATTTTTTGTGTCTTCTTTTCATTTTTTGCTTGAGCAGACCTGCCGAGATCGGCAGGTCTGCTCATTTATTGGTCAAAAAAATTAAAACGCCTTGACACGCTGAATATAATCATGATATAACTATACTGATAATAAAAGCGGTTAGCGGAATTTCCGAAAAGGGGAGACCTGTTATGTTGAAAAAGTGCTGCGCTGTCATGCTGAGTTTTGGCATATTGCTGGCTTGTGTCTCTGTTGAATTCGGCGGCAATGTATCGGCTGAAGTGACGGAAGATTTCGGTGGTTACGTGCTGGCCGATGTGCCGTATGCCATTGACAGAACGTGTACCTGCAATTCGGCATCCTCACTCTTTTCAAATGGCTTTGTTTTTGACCCCATTGACCTCACCGCATTCGGCTACCCGAAAAGCGGCTTTATCGAAAAAGGGCGGCTTGGGATCCAGCTGGATCTGTATGTGAGCGGCGATCAGGAATTGGTGCAGCGGCTGGTCGATCAAAAGGTAGGCGGCCAGATCGAGATCACCAGTGCCGGGAAATGTGATTATGAAGAATACGGTGCGGGGGCCAATATCATCCCTTGGAAAGCGAATGGCTGGACACGGTTTGTTATTGATTTAAATTTGCTGCAAACCGTTACCCGCGGTGAACTGGTCCCGTCAAACTGGAATTTTATGCGCATCTATCTTCGCGGCGGGATGGACGGACTGGACGGACAGATCTGTACCGTAAAGATCACTAAGGCCCGTTTGGTGGATCTGACTAAGCAGGCTCCTTCCAGAATGGATGACCCCATCGGCGACGGCACATTTGAACTGCCGCGGCCGGAATTTCGGAAAATGACGCTCTCGCCGGAATTTGACAACGGCGATGTGGTGATCGCCGGATACAATTTGGTCGAATCTCTGAAAGATGTGGAAATGACCGACATCAAAGACTACTCTCTTGCTATCCAAAGCGCGCTGAATGCGCTTTCCACGTACGGGGGCGGCACCTTGTTTCTGCCGGCAGGTATCTATCCCTGCGAAAAGCCCATCGTGATCCCCTCGGGGGTGGAGCTGCGCGGCGAATGGCGTGATCCGGACAGTTCCCCCGCGGTGAAAGGGACCGTGCTGGCTATAAAAGCGGCGCCCGGCTCTGTTGAGGATACCGCGTTTGTCACCATGAGCGCCAGCAGTGCCGTCTCCGATCTGGCTTTTTGGTATCCCGAACAGCAAGCGGAGTCCCCGAACAGCTATGCCGTTACGCTGAAATTGGCGTCATATGCCCGTGTCAACGATATCACCTTCGTCAATTCCTATATCGCCATGCAGCAAATCCCCGAGCCCAACGAGGGGCCGACTGTCACGAATGTCTACGGCACTCCACTGAATTGCGGCATTGATGCAGACGGTGTTTCCGGCATCATGCGGCTGGAAAATGTGCATTTTTCACCAGACTACTGGATCGACTCCGGACTGGAGAACGCACCGGCATCAAAGGAACAGGCGGAGCTCCTGAAAAACGAACTTTACAATAACGGTACCGGCATTCTCCTGCGGCGATTTAAGCGCTCCTTTCTGACATCGTATTTCGTAAAAGGATATGCCAATGGGCTGATGTTTGCCTGTTCCGATATGGGCGGTACTGCGGCATATCCCGATGGCCAGTGCTGGGATCTCACCTTTGAAGATTGCCGTACCGCGCTGTATGCGTTCGGCGTAAGTCATGATGGCATGACGGTGTCCGATGCCTTTTTCCGCGGCTGCGAAAATGCCGTATGGCTCGATGATCTCTCCGGTCGCACGGACGGTGTACTGCAGTTGATCCGTGCCGATATCACTGCCGATTCCGCCGCACTGCGGTGCAGCGGCGCGACGTGCGTTTCACTGCTTTCCTCCGTGATCCGTCAGGGTCGTGTGGAAATGAGCAACGGTTGGTTGACGGCCGTGGACAATGTATTCTATACCGCCGCGCCGCACATCACACTGGAAAGTGGGACACTTTCCGCCGTATTGAGCGGCAACCGAACGTCCAGCGGACAGGATATCAAAGTGAAAAATGCCGGCGGCTGCCCGACCGACACCGAAAATGTGACTGTGCCGCAGTTCCCGACAGTCGGCAAAGAAGCGGTCGCCTCGCAGGCACGTATGGCGAGCAGCAAGGTCACATACATTGTGAGTGATCTTGCCAATACCGGCAGTGCCGATGTGACCAACGCCCTGCAGGCGTATCTGAACACGGCCGCGGCGACCGGCGGTGTGGTCTTTTTGGTGCCCGGCGTCTACCGCATCGACGGCTCGATCTCCGTGCCATCCGGTGTGGAATTGCGTGGAGCCTGCGATTTCACACAGGCTCCCTATAATGCCGGTACGATCCTTGCCGTTTATCAAAGCAGCGGCAATCCGACCGTGACTTTGCAGGAAAGCAGCGGCATCCGCGGGATCACTTTCGACTATCCAAATCAGTATGCCGATAGACGGTTTTCGGCTTATCCGGCCGCTATTCAGGGGCACGGAAGCGACATATATATCATCAATACCGCCATTCGCAACGGCTGGGATGGGGTGGACCTGACGTCTTTTACCTGTGACAGGCATTATGTGGTCGGACTGTGTGGTTTGTGTCTGCACGAAGGCATTACGGTCGGCGGCGGCAGCAAGGACGGCGTGCTGCGTAACTGTCGGTTCGACCCGACAGCCTTCCTGCGCGGCACCGAAAAAGCGTTCGGCCTGTGGAAAACACCCGGTGTGTCGGTTGCGGATCTGACGGCGCCGCTGTATACACAATTGCAGAATACCGCAGTCGCTTATCGGTTCGGAAATGTGCAAAACGAATGGGTGTTTGCCTGCGGCAGTTATTCCGGCCACACAGGCGTTTTGCTTGCCGCCGATCAGTCCGGTGCCGCGGATGTATGTCTGCTTTGTTTTGAAGCCGATAACTGCACCGTGGGGCTGGATGTGCAGAACGCCGCATCGTGCAAGGCCATGAATGTGCAGATCGGCAGCGGCAACAATATCGGTGCCTATCTGGAAGAAGACACCTATGATATTCGCCTCGGCACGGCCTTTGACGGCTGTGTGGACATTATCGGCCTCACCGATTTTGCCCGTCCTTCCACCGCATATCTGGTAGAGAACGGCACACTCAATATCTACGGAGGCAACTGTGCGGCCAGCACGGATTGTGTTGCCGAAGTCGGCGGTGAGCTGCGTGCGGCGGCGGTGTATCTGCCGCATATGGACGAGCGGATGATCAGGGCGGAAGATGCCGGTACGGTCTCCTTATCTGCCGGATTCTATGCCGGTATTCCCGCCGATGACGAAACGGCCGGCCATATCGCCGGACTGCCGGAGCGCATCGACGAGTGGACGCCGATCCCGCAGCCGGACACGCTGCCCGGTGATGTGAACGGTGCCGAGTCTGTCGACTCCACCGATGCCCGCCTGATCCTGCAATATTACGCCAGAAAAATAGGGGAGGACGCACTGGATCTAAGTGCCGCTAACGTAGACGGTAGCGGTAATGCGGATTCCACTGATGCCCGTATGATTTTGCAGGCTTACGCCAAAAAAATCAGTGGTTTTGAGACTGCTTGAAAATTCCCTTTGCAAACGCTCTGTATGTACTTATAGGGCGTTTGTTGTTTTTTACCAAAGAAAACCCTGAATGCTTAAAAAAGGTAATATACCTGTAAAATAATGTTGACTCAAAATTTCGTTTATGATATCATTTCAATTAGAAGTTCACATGCGAAAGGAAGGAAAAGAATGTTAAAACGTGTACTTACCATTTTTCTCTGCCTGTGCCTGCTGATCCCCACGTTGGGGCTCAGTTTCGGCCAGACTGCCAGCGCAGCCATTGAGGATTATGTGCTGGAAGAGATCGGTTACTCCATCAGCGGCAGTTTTACCGTCGGCGGACGTGAACTGATGAATCCGCAAGTGGTACTGAAACCGGCGATCGACCTGACGCAATACGGTTACCCGACCACGGGCGTGCCGAAGAAAGGCCTGCTCGGTCTTTCGCTCGACGTGTATATCGCCGGCGATACCGATCTGGTGAATAAGATCGTCAGCAATAGCGGCTACTATGGCGAAATGGAATTTACCAGTTCCGGTGGATTCGATAATCAGGAAGTGCATTTCAATACCTCCACACAGTTAAAGTGGAAGGCCAATGCGTGGAATCGCTGTATCATCGATCTGTCAACGCTTGTTGCCGCGGGTACCGGCACCTTCAATCCCGCCAACTGGAACTTTTTCCGTATTTTCATTAACGGCTTGTGGGATCTTGACGGCACCAGTGCTTTGGTGAAGATCTGTAATGTGCGTCTTGTCGATCTGCAGGAAAAGGCACCCTCCGAGGAGGAGGACCCGATCGGTGACGGCAGTTTCACGCCCGATCCTCCCGAATGGCGGCAGATCAAGGTGGCCGACGGTTACTGCGATGATGATGTCATCGTGGCCGGTTATGATCTGGCCGAATATGTGGAAGAACATGACCTGGAAGTCGAGGACTATTCCATAGTCATCAACAGCTTGATCGACGGCCTGTCCGCGGTGGGCGGCGGTTCTCTGTTCATTCCGGCGGGCGAATACGATTGCTACAGTCCCATCATCGGTGCGACCGGCGTCACGGTCTACGGTGAATGGGCCAATCCGGATGATGATCCGAAGATCAAGGGCACCATTCTGAAGGTGCACGAGGAGTGCGGTGCCGGTTCCACCAATGGCACGCCCTTCCTTTCCATGAAGCGCGATTCGATGGTGAAGGGGCTGACTTTCTGGTATCCCGATCAGGAAGTCGACAGCATGAAGCCCTATCCGCCCACGATCAAACTGGATCAGTACAATCACGCCAAGAACATCACCTTTGTCAACTCCTACTGGGCGATCCAGCAGAACGCCGTTGCCAACTGCCCCAATGCCGAAAACATTTACGGCACGGCGCTGTTCTGCGGCATGGATGTGGATAACGTCATCGATATCATGCGTATCGAAAACGTCAACTTTGCCGCCGATTACTGGATCAATTCCGGTCTGGCCGGTGCCCCGGCGACCGAAGATGAGATCAAGGCGCTGAAAGATCAGCTTTATTACAATGCGGTCGGTGTCATCCTGCGCCGCATCGACTGGTCTTACCTCGTCTATTCCACCATCAAGGGTTATCAGGCCGGTGTGCTGTTCACCCTTTCCAGCAACGGTTCCAATCTTCCCAACGGTCAGTGCAACGGCCTGCTTCTGGAAGATTGCGGCGCCGGTCTTTATGTAGCCGGTTCCTCCGGCGAAATGATCGCCAACTCCGTCTTCAAAAACTGCGAATACGGTATTCGGTTCGGTGAAGAGCCCTATGGTGCCTCGCTGCAGATGATCGACCTGGATATCGACGCCAACACGGCGGCGATCTATTCTTCCAAGGCGGCGAATATGACACTGGTGTCCTCCACCATTCGCGGCGGCACCGTCGGCGGCAACTGCGGTTGGTGGTCGATCACCGATAACACCTTCCTCACCGAAGGCCCGCAGGTGGTGCTGGAAAACGGCACCTTCAATGCCTCCATCAAGGGGAATTTTGATGCGAACGGCAAACCGATCACGGTGGCCAACGAGGGCTATTGCCCTGTGTCGATCGATGACACCAAGCTGGAAGTCCCCGAGGTCGGCAATCTGACCGCCGAGCAGGCGGCATTCTCCCCGAAGAAGCCCGCCAATGATAAGGCTACCATCGTGGATGATCTGGACACCTCCGGTAAGACCGACATTACCGCGGCGCTGCAGGCCAAACTGGATTCTTTGGAGGAGAGCGGCGGTGTGCTGTACCTGTTACCCGGTCATTACCGCCTGGACGGCCAGATCACCGTCCCCTCCGGTGTCGAGCTGCGCGGTGCCCTTGATGTCGGCCGTATCCCGTATAACGTGGGTACTGTTCTGGATGTATATGCCACCGGCAGCGAGCCCTCCGTGGTGCTGAGCGCCAAGAGCGGTATCCGTGCACTGGTATTCAACTATCCGGAACAGTATCACAATGCGCTGTTTGAATCGGAACACAAATTCACCGAGTATCCCTACGCCATGCAGGGACGCGGCGAAGATATCTATGTCATCAACGTGGCCATCCGCAACGGCTGGAACGGCCTTGACCTGATGACCTACAAATGCGATAATCACTACGTTGACTATCTCTGCGGCGTCTGCCTTAAGAACACGCTGAAAGTCGGCGGCGGCTCCGAAAACGGCGTGATCCGCAACTTCCAGTTCAACTACAATGCGTTGCTGCAGGAGACCACCTATGGGTGGAATGCCCTGCCGCTGGATCACGGCGTCTTTGAGGATATCATGCAGGAGCAGTTCAACAACCGTGACGACATGGCCGCCTGCCGTGTGGGCGATGTGGAAAATGAACTGATCTACAACTGCTTCAACTATGCCGGCTATGCCGGTCTGCAGTTCGTGGGCGAGCCGACCGGCGCTGCCAATGCGACAGTTGTCGGCCACGGTGTCGACTACGGTACCGTCTCCTTTGACATTCAGGATGCCGAAAACGTCACCTTTATCAATACCCAGCTCACCGCCTTCAACCAGATCGGCGAAACGCTGACTAAGGATATGTACTGCATCCGCCTGGGGAAGGACTTCACCGGCAAGGTGGATATGGTCGGACTGGTCATGTGGGCAGATCCCACGCAGGAATTCTGTGTGGAAAACGGTACGCTGAACCTTTATTCCGTCTCCTGCGCGCCGTATACCTCCACCGTGCAGATCGCCAAAGTGACCGGCAACGGCAAACTCAACCTTTATGACGTGCTCTTCAACAATAAGGTGAAGTACGCGGCTGTGACCGGTGCCGACAAGATCAGCATCAACGGCGGTATGATCGATAACGATATGCTGGATACCGATCAGCTGGCACAGTATATCAATGTGCAAAAGCGCAATTATTTCTGGGATGTGCCGGAAAATGCCGATCTTCCCGACAATGCGGACGGCTTGTGGTTCACCGATGCATTCACCGATTTCAGCCAGAGCTTCTTCAAGGGCTCTGCCAGCGGTACGGCTACCGTTACCGGCCGCAGCGGCACGGTGACCATGAACATGGGCACGGCTTCCTCTGTGGGTGTTATCAGTTCCAAATTTGATATGGAGAGCGGCTCCAAGAATTCTCTCTACAGTGTGGAACTGCGCTTTAATGTGAAATCTCTGCGTGAAAAGCCCTTTAGCAATGTGATGCTGACCGCCTACAGCAATGATAACGACTCCGCGTATCTGGCCACTCTGTCGGCCGACGGTGTCACGGTGGGCGGCAAGAAGCTGTGCGATTTCGAACTCGACGAATACTACCGTGTGGTCGTGGAGATGGATCTGCGCGATGACGATCATAAGACCTATCAACTGCATTTCTTCGATAACGATTACGAAGAACTCGGTGTGAGCGACGTGATCGAATTCCCCGATGAGTTCCAGGGGGAGGGGATGACGGTCAGCCAGCTCTTCTTCGGCGCCATGGCCGATGCCGCCACCGATGAAGAGGAAGCGACCACTGTGGTCGTGCTCGACTACGTCTATGCGACTTATGGCTCTGTCAGCCGTTTTGGCACGCTCGGCGATGTGAACGGCGATGACAAGATTGACTCCACCGATGCCCGCCTGATCCTGCAGTTCTATGCCAAGAAGATCGGCGAGGATGGCCTGAACACCGGCGTAGCCGATGTGAATGCCGACGGTAAAGTCGACTCCACCGATGCCCGTCTGATCCTGCAACTTTACGCCAAGAAAATCAGCGAGTTTTCGAAGGCGTAATTTCCTAAGCAGGGGGATTGAAGAATGGCACATGGTGCCATTCTTCCTGCGGGGGGATCCGCCCCCCGCCCTCTATGCAAAGAAGATCAGCAGTTTTACCTGATACCGCATAAGAAAACACCGGGAAAGGCTTAAAAACCTTTCCCGGTGTTTTTTTCTAAAGGGTGCAGTCAGATGCGCACGGTCTGTCCGGCGGGGATGCACAGGATCTTTTCCTTGTCGATCTCCACCCACACATCCAGTGCGGTGGGGTTACGGAAGATGCGCTCATCGGTCGAAATCTCCAGCTGCCGCTGTGCCGTGATGTAGTCGTAGATCTCCTTGTTGGTGGCGTACCAGATGAGATCGTTGCCGCTCAATTTTTTGAGGATCTCCTCCATATACTGCCAGTCTTCCTCGGTGCGGAACTCAAAACTGTGGCCCCAGATGTAGAAGAGGGGATGCACCCATTCGGAGTGGATATCCCGCAGGAACACATCGCAAAGGGGGAGCGCGTCACGGTGATGGCAGGTGGGATGCCACGTGAGGAAGTTTTCCGGCAGATAGAACGCCTTGGTGGCACGGGTGGTGCGGGAATAGACGATGCCGCAGGTGGCGATCACCGCCGCGGCATCTGCGCTGAAGCCGCCGCAGGGATAAGACATGCCCGTCACGGGATACCCCGCGATATCTTCCAGGATCTCGCGATCCTTCATGGTCTCATACACCAGCGTCTGCGTGGGCATGCGTTCCGGCCAGCCGTGATTGACGGTGTGACAGGAGATCTCATGCCCCTCATAAAGAGCGCGCAGCTGCTGCTTTTTTTCTTCTGTGATGCCCTTATAATTTTTGCCGTTCAGATGAAACGAACTCTTGACACCGTACTGGTTAAAAAGCTCGACCAACCGCACGTCCTGTTCGGGACCGTCGTCATAGCTGAAGGTGACGATGCGCTTTTTACCGCCGGGATACACATGAAACTGTACCATAAACTTAACGCCTCCGAAATATTTGGTTTATTATGATAATAGCATGTTTTGACCGGAAATTCAAGGAGGTCCTGTATTTTCTTCCGAAAAGTATTCCCTTTCGAAACGGCTGAAAATCCATTCTTGAAGACGCGATCACGGCTCTCGGGCAAAAAAACGGCGTCGCAAGTGCTGCTTGACAACATTCCAAATGGATTGTATTGCGGTAAGTGTCGCTTTATGGTATACTGCACGAGAAAGGACGTGGTATTCGTGCTGGGAGATACAATCCGGGAATATCGAAAAGCCAATAATATGTCACAGGATGAATTGGCGGAGAAATTGGATGTCACAAGACAGAGCATCAGCCTTTGGGAAACCGGTCAGACGCAGCCGACGCTGGAAAACATCGTTGCCCTGTCCGGTCTGTTTCATGTTTCGATCGATACATTACTGAAAACAGAAAGCGGAACTCCAACTTCCAATGAAACTGCACCGGAAGTGAAAGAAAGTAAAACGAAACTGAAAACGAATAAAGCGCTGCTGATCGGTATACTCTCCGGTGCGGCAGTGGCACTGATCGCGGCGGTCGTTTTGATATTATCCGGTATCAAACCGTCTGCGAAAAAGCCCGAGCAGTCTTCCACGCAAAATACAACGAATGTCACTGTGACGACAGAGGATGAATCTGTCATTTCGACAGCGGCTGTCACAACGACCACGGCACCCCCGCAGACAACTCCTGTCAGAAAGGTCACGACCACCACTGCTAAAAGCAATGCACCGCAAACGACTGCTGCCAGAAAAGTCACAACTACCACCACGACCCAAAGCTCTCCGTCAACTACTGCAAAAAAGACGGAAGTGTTTAATCTGTTTGCTTATTGCAAGGATTTTGCAATTCAAAAAGGTAACTTGAACGGTGATTGTACCATCTATCAGCAGCCATCCGGTCGTTATGGCGGCTATGATGGAGAATATTTCTCCATTTCCTATTGGGGAGACAGCAACATGGTTGAATTTTGTCTGCACTGTCCTCTTGACGACACATTCTCGATCAATTTTTATCTCCGTATGCGTGGTGGATACAATGGGACATATGAGTATTTGTCCTCACGCTATTACAGAAGCGACGGCGAGAGTATTCGCAGCGCTACCGGCTATATTGATCCATCCGTTTTCTCCGACCATTATCCACTGAATTGCAGTAAATATATCGGAAGTGCGGACAAGCAAAACGATTTTATGGAAGAAAGCCGGGTCGGTATCTGCGATTTGATAAAATGTTTGAAAAATTTTGTCGAAATCGAAGGGATGACCTGTGATTTCAGTGCATTTGGCTTTTCCAATTTTTAATCGGACAGTGTCGAAAAAGTCTTGTGTTCTTTGAAAAAATATGGTATAGTAACCTCAAACCGGCGGCGGTGGAACGCCGCCGAAATGCCTGCCGGCATTTGAAAACTGCATTTTTGTTTGAGAACATTAGAAAGGTGTGATATACCATGTTGGATATACATTCTCTCTGTGACCCGCGTGAAGAGCCGCTCGACCGCCTGGTGCCCAACGGCGGATATGCGGCCATTTTCCGCACATTCTGCTGCATCGGCGACAGCCTCACCTCCGGTGAGTTCGAGGGGCTGGACGACGCCGGAAAGCGCGGTTATCACGATATGTTCGAGTATTCGTGGGGGCAGTTCATGGCGCGTGCCATGGGAAGCGAAGTGCGTGTATTTTCCCGCGGCGGCATGACGGCGCGCGAATACACCGACAGTTTTGCCGAGGCCAACGGGTTCTGGGACGCCGATAAGGCCTGCCAGGCCTATATCATCGCACTGGGGGTCAATGATGTGACCGAGGTGATCGAGCACCGCGGCCTGCCTTTTGGCAGCATCGAGGACATCAAAGAGGATTGGCACGATAACGCGGCCACCTTTGCCGGGCGGTACGGCATGATCGTGCAGCGCATGAAGGAGATCCAGCCGGATGCCAAGTTCTTTTTCATGACTACTCCGAACGATGTGTTGTGCACAGCAGAACGGAAGGAGTGGTATCGCCGCCACGCCGAACTGCTCTATCAGATGGCGGAGAAATTCGAAAATGCCTATGTGCTGGATCTGCAGAAATATGCACCGGATTATGATGAGGAATTCCGGAAGAAATTCTTCATGAGCGGCCACATGTCTCCCTGCGGCTACGCCTTTACGGCTGAAATGATCATTTCCTATATTGACTATATCATTCGCCACAATATGGAAGATTTCAAGCAGGTCGGCTTCATCGGCACGCCCTACCGCAACATGAGCGTGCAGTCGTATATGACGGGGACGCAGGCGTGACAGCAGGGGAGAAGGATATCCGCACGCTGCAGGATATACGGTTGTTCCTGTTCGATATGGACGGCACACTCTATATCGGCGACCGGTTGTTCCCGTTCACCAAGGAACTGCTTTCACAAATCCGCCGCACGGGCGGGCAGTATCTGTTCATGACCAACAATTCCTCCAAAAGTGTGAAGGACTACATCAAAAAACTGGCCGGGTTGGGAATTGCGGCGGAATATGACGATTTCATCACCTCGTCGCAGGCCACCGCGTGGTACTTGAAAAAGCATCATGCCGATGCCGCACTCTACGTCTGCGGTACCGAATCGCTTAAGGAAGAACTGCGTCAAAACGGATTCGTTGTAACAGATGACCTGTCAAAGGTCGACTGCATCGTGATGGGCTTTGACACAGAGCTGACTTTCCGAAAGCTTGAAGACGTCTGTCGGTTGCTTTTGGCGCGTGATCTGCCGTATATCGCCACCAATCCGGATATGGTGTGTCCCACGGAATTCGGCAGTGTGCCGGATTGCGGCAGCGTGTGCGATATGATCTTTAACGCTACCGGTAAACGGCCGCTCGTCATCGGCAAACCGTCTGCGCGGATGCCGCGCCTTGCCATGGAACGTCTGCACTGTGATGCGGCGCACACCGCTGTGGTCGGTGACCGCATCTATACCGATGTGAAAAGCGGCCTCAATGCCGGGGCTGTCAGTGTGCTGGTCATGAGCGGCGAGACGACAGAGGGGATCCTGCGTGCATCTGCCGATCAGCCGGATATGGTGCTGCCCGACTGCGGCACGATCCTGCAAGCACGGCTGGCAATGCCGGAAAAATAAAATTAGCCGGATGAGAGAATCGGCGTGCTCTCACCCGGCTTTTGTTTTGCTTTCACAATGTGATATCCACATCGTAGGCCGTGTCGATATACAGATATTCCGCACCGTGTTTGCGGCATGATTCCAGTTCCCGCAGGTTATCCCTCAGCAGTGTCTCCTCGGTGCAGTCCGCATCATCGAGCCGCTGCTCAATAACACTTGCTTTGCTCTTGATATCCTCAAAATGCGTGCGGATATACCGTTCGCTCATCACCAGACGGATACACCGGATGAAGGGCAGATACTCTTCACCAAAGTCTTTTTGCCAGTCAATCGGGATGTAGCAGCCTTCCACGATCAGATCCTGCTTGTTTTCCACCGCGGTTTTGACCATTTCCCGTACGATCGGCCACAGATACTCCGTCAACGCTTCATCACTGCTCATAGGAGTGAGGTCGGTATGACCGCTGCGTATCAGCCCCATCTTCAGGTGGTCGATCGAAAGATAGGGGAAACGGTATTTTTCCAGAAGCCTCTGAGCAAGCGCCGTTTTTCCTGTGTGCGATGCTCCGGCGATCAG
>JAZRVU010000111.1:0-41831 GCA_045599305.1 Acutalibacteraceae bacterium
CCATGGAGGTCTTCACACGCGGTGTGAAATCCTGCCGGGTCAGGCGGCTGTGCTGGCCGCCGGATTCCGCCTCCACGATCTTTCCCGCATACTCCACGGCAGTCACACCGTTTTCGGCCAGCACGGTGGCCGCCACGCCGGTGCCCTCACGCAGAAGGCCGAGCACCACGTGTTCGGTACCGATATAGGTATGGCCGAGTTCCTCGGCCGCCTGAATAGCCAGATTCATGGCATTGTTGGCCTTTTCGGTAAATCCTTTGAAACGATACATCATAAGCGAACCCTCCTTACTGTGTCAATGCGGCACGGACGGCCTCGGCACGGGCAGCATCCCGCTCGCCCGGCTCCATATCCCGTCGGGCAGCCGTCATCACCGCGGCCGGCTGCACATCATACATCAGACTGTTCACCTCATCCAGCGTCACAGCGTCCAGAAGCCCCACCGACACGCCCACACGCAGATTGGAAAGCAGCGTCATCGACTCTTCATGTGAGAGCAGACGGGCGTTCTGCAGAATGCCCAGCGAACGGAACACGCGATCAGCCAGTGCGGGACTTTTGCGCATTTCCTCCCGTGCGGCACGCTCTTCCCGTGCGATCTGCGCCACGATCCCTTTCAGGTTTTCGATAGCCGCCCGCTCGGAAATGCCCAGCGTCACCTGGTTGGAAAGCTGATACAACGCCCCCTCCGATTTGCTGCCCTCGCCGTACATTCCGCGGATGGTCAAACCCAGTTTGGAAACGGTGTTGGCCAGCTGCTGCACGGCACCGCGCTCCTGCAGAGCGGGCAGATGCAGCATTACGGAAGCACGCATCCCGGTGCCGAGATTGGTGGGACACTGCGTCAGATAGCCGAGCCGCTCATCAAAGGCAAAATGCAGTGCGGCATCCAATGCGGTATCCAGCGCGTCCAGCCGCTCATACAGCGCATCCGGCTGCAGACCGGCGCCCAGCGCCTGCATACGCAGATGATCCTCCTCACACACCATCAGGCTCAAACTCTCATCCGGCGTGAGGAACAGGCCGCTGCCATCGGCACAGGAAGCAAACTCGGGGCTGATGACATGGCGCTCCACCATGGCCAGCGCATCGCGGCGCAGCATATTGGGCATATCGAGGAACTCCCACTTATCGCCGCTCGCTTTCAGCGCCTCCCGCACTTTGGTGCAGATCTCACGCTTTTGTGCGGCGCTCATGCTCGCCGGAAACGGATAAGCCGACAGATTACGTGCCAGACGCACACGGGTACTGACGACCACGTCGCCCTCGTTCCCGCTTTGACGATACCAGCGTTCATTATTTGCTTTCACGGTCGCTGCCCCCTTCCAGTTCACGGATCCGGTCACGCAGACCGGCGCATTGCTCATACTCCTGCTTTTCGATCGCCTCATTCAACTGACGGCGCAGGTCTTCCAGCTCCCGTTCGCGGCGCAGCTCGCCGTCGGCCGCCGCAGGTACCTTGCCCACATGGGCGGTCTTTCCGTGGATCCGCTGGATGGACGGTAGCAGCCGGTCGTAAAACGTAGTGTAACAGGTGGGGCACCCCGCCTGGCCGGAAGAGGCGATCTCGCCAAACGACTTTCCGCACCCCTCACAGCGCAGGGTATCCGCACTGCCGCGCAGAGCCGGTTCGGCGAACAGGCTGCCCCAGAAGCTGCCGAGATCCAGCGCGCCGAACATGCTGTTCAGCCCCTCCTCGGCCGCGCAGGCGGCACAGAGATGATATTCCGTGGTATGACCGTTCACGGTACGTTTCACATGGGTCGTAGCCGTGTTCTTTCCGCATTTTTGACACAACATGGCGATCTCTCCTTTCACTCACCCCGCAAGAGTGGTCAACATCTGTTTCATCAGCGCGGCGCGCAGCCTGTCGCGGTCGGCCACGGCCACATCGCGGTAGGCTTTGTCCGAAAGCGCCGCCCCCATCAGCCGTGCGTCCTGCTCCTGCAGCACACACCGATCCACCAGATTTTCCAGAATGGCATTGGCCGTGGCGGGCGACAGGGTGCTGCCGATGGAATTCACAATGTGCATCAGCGCCGTCTGCACCGCGTTATATTGTATACGGTGGATCCGCACATACCCGCCGCCACCGCGCCGGCTTTCCACGATATATCCCCGCTCCGGCGTAAAACGCGAGGTCAGCACATAACTGATCTGACTGGGCACACACCCCAGTTCCTCCGCCAGCAGGTTGCGCTGCAGTTCCGCTTCGCCGTTTTCCGCCTGCTCAAGCATATGAAGAATATAGGCGGTTATCTCATCACTTATGCGCATCCGAACGCCTCCTTCTGCATTTCTGCAATCAGTTTACCCAAAAAGTCAAAGAAAGTCAAGGACTAATAAAGTCGAATTTGACTTTTGTTGACCTTTTTGTGGGAGCAAATTTTAAAATATCTCTCAATATCTTCTGATTTCTTTGAATTTCTTCGATTTTCAAATAATTTCGTTCTTCGGAAAAATTCTGTGACCACCCACACGCTCCCCACATACTATGTCGTGTAATCACTCCCGAGAGGGAGAGCAAAGGAGGGCAAGAGATATGTGTCTGTCTAACCTGTTCTGTGGCAACGATTGCACCTGGGCGTGGATCCTTTTCATCGTCGGCATCCTGCTGCTGCTTGAAAACGGCTGCGGTGAAAACGGCTACGGCCGCGGCGACTGCGGCTGCGGCTGCAACGGCAATGGCTTCGGCTATGGTCGCAACAACGACTGTGGCTGCAACAACGACTGCGGCTGCGGCCGCTGACCCCTCCCCCTGCACCGTCGGCGTGACCGTCTTTTCGGAGTCGGTCACGCCGACTTTCTTTCTTCAAAAAGCCATATTTGACATTTGATGAGAAAAGGCGTATAATATGAATCACTCTAATCAACAGGAGGTACTCACATGAGCGAAACAGATACCGTTCAGGATCGTGAAAATGCTTTGATCGAGGAACGCAAACGCTGGACATTTTTCGGGCTTCCCTTTACTTTTACCACATATTCTTTTAATGAGAAAAAACTGACCGTACGCAGCGGTCTGCTCACCACCCATGAGGATGACATCCTGCTCTACCGTGTGATGGATACGTCGCTCTGCCGCACCCTGTGGCAGAAACTTTTCCGGTTGGGCAGCATCCGTGTGGCCAGTTCGGACCAGAGTCTGCCGGAGTTGGTCATCAAAAACATCCGTCATTCCCGTGATTTCAAAGACGAGCTGGACGAACGGGTGGAGCGCGAACGCCTGCGTATGCGGGTGCGCACCGGTGAATATCTGGATGCCGACGGTGACGGAGAACCGGATTGCGATGACGATCATCGCCACTTGCTGTAATATCTCTTCATATTCTAAGCATAGGTAAACCCGCCGAAGAAAAGTTTTTCTTCGGCGGGTTTGTTATTATCACATATATTATCAGAGCTTCAGTTCGCCCGCTTCCAGCATCGACTGGGCGGCCAGCAAAACGCCCATCCGTCCGGAAGAAAAGTTGATGCCGCCCTGCATATAGGCCGCATAGGGCTCACGCAGCGGTGCATCGGCCGAAAGTTCGATAGAGGCGCCCATGGTGAATGCTCCCGCCGCCATCACGACCTGACTGCCATATCCGGGCATATCCCACGGCTCCGGCACCACAAAGGCGTCCACTGGAGCGCCGCTCTGCATCCCGCGGCAGAAAGCCACCAGCGCCTGCGGCGTTTTGAGTTTCACCACCTGCACGATATCGGCACGCGGTGCCGCCGCCTTCGGCGAGACCTCGTAGCCCAGTTCCTCAAACAGTGCCGCGCAAAAGACAGCCGTCTTCAGTGCTTCGCCCACCACGTGCGGCGACTGGAACAGCCCCATGAACAGGGTGCGGTTATGTCCCAGCGAGGCGCCGATCTCACGCCCCAGTCCCGGTGTGGTCATACGGGCGGCACAGCGCTCCACCAGATCGTGCCGGCCGCAGATGTACCCGCCGTTTTCGGCGATGCCGCCGCCGGGATTTTTGATAAGCGAGCCGGCCATGATATCCGCGCCCACGGCGATCGGCTCGTCCTTTTCCACAAATTCGCCGTAGCAGTTGTCCACGAACACGGTCACGTCCGGCCGCACCTCACGCACGGCACGAATAGTCTCGCCGATCTCGGCCACCGTGAAGGATTCCCGCACATCGTACCCGCGTGAGCGCTGGATGTGCACCACGGTAATGCGCGCATCGTCCCGCAGCGCCGCCTGTATGGCCGGCAGATCCGGTTTTCCCGCGGCATTCAGCGGCACTTCCCGATAATTCACGCCGTACTCCATCAGTGAGCCCACCGCACCCGTTTTGCCGATCACGGTCTGCAGTGTATCATAGGGCGCGCCGGCAGCGGCCAGCAGCGTATCTCCCGGGTGCAGCAGACCGGACAGCGCCACCGTGATGGCATGAGTGCCGGAAAGCAGATAGTGGCGCACCAGCGCATCCTCGGCCCCCATGGCGTCGGCAAACACGGCATCCAGCACATCCCGTCCTCGGTCACCGTAGCCGTAGCCGGTCGTGGCGGCAAAGTGGCTTTCGCTCACTTTATTGCGGATGAAGGCCGCCAGCACCTTCTGCTGATTATAGTCGGCATTTTCCTCAATGCGGGCAAACGCCTCTTTGGCGCGCGCCATGGCCTTTTCGGCCGCTGTCAGCAGGCGCGGGTCGATATCAAAAAACGGAGTTTCCATTGCTTTTCCTCTTTTCAGGTCATTTTTCCGCGATGCCCCATTCCCCGCAAACGGTAAAACCGAGCCGGCGATAAAGGCGGGCGGCATCCGCGTTTTTGGGCGAGATCCATACCCTCTGCCCCGCCGCCTGCCGTGCCGCGGCCAACGCCGTCACCACCGCAGAGGCCAGCCCCTGTCCGCGGTAATCCGGCAGGGTGGCCACACCGCCGAGCAGCGCGGCGTCTTCACACTCGGCTGTGGTCAGTGCGCAGGAGACGACCCGGCCGTCCCGCATCACCGCCGCCGTGTGCAGCAGTCCGTGACGCCAGCGATGGTGAGCGTCGGCATACCACGCATCAAACGATGGCAGCGTGTCGCCGAACACCGCCTGCAGCACCGGCCATATCGCCGCCGGGTCGGCCGTCGCGGCCTCGCCCTCCGGCAAAACGGGGCTGTCGGCGCGCACCACCTCGCCCGTCTGGACCCGACCGCCGAAGCGGACAGCCAGACGGCGGGCATCCTCCGCCCCCGTGCGCACGGTGCGCACATCCGGCGACATGGCCAAAAACAGTTCCAGGTCTTCCCCGTCGGCACCGAAATGCGCCGTGGCCGCCCCGTCCATCAGCGAAAGGGCACTGTCCTCGCCCACACAGAAACGGCAGAAGTCCTGCTCTGTCCCATAGGCGCGTGCGGCAGAAAGGATACGCAGCAGCGATTCGGACGAGGGTGCGAACCGTGCCAGCGCAGCAGCGTCAGCCGCGCGGATCACGCCGTCTCACCCGGCAGCGTACCGGCCAGCAGACGCACCAACTGCCCGGCAGCATCCACATCCTGCTCGGCCAGCACGCAACTGGCCGAATGGATATAGCGGCAGGGCAGCGACACCGCCGCCACCCGGGCACCGCGACCCGCCACCTGAATGGCACCGGCATCGTTGCCGCCGGCCACCGCCGTCTTGCTTTGAGCCGGGATCCCATTCTCACGTGCCAGATCCAGAATATGGTGATAGAGTTTCTGGTCGTACAGGGTGCGGCCATCCATAAAGGAGAGCACCGGCCCCTGCCCCACAAAGCATACCTCGTGCCCGGGCTGCGTACCGGCGATATCCGAGGCGGTGGTGGCCTCCAGTGTCACCGACACATCCGGCTGCACCGCAAAAGCCGCCGTGGCCGACCCGCGCAGGCCGATCTCCTCCTGCACGGCAAAGACCAGCGTCACATCATACGGCAACACCTGCTCCGCCAGCGAAAGCAGCAGAGCGCAGCCCACACGGTCGTCCAACGCGCGCGCCTTGAAACGGCCGCCGGACAGTTCGGCAAACTCGCTGTCGAACAGCACCGCGTCTCCGATCGAGACAACGGCTTCCGCCTCTTCTCGGCAGGCGGCACCGATATCGATCAGCAGACTGTCGGCCGACACGGGCTTTTCCCGTTCTTCCTTGCTGCAATGGTGCATCGCTTTACACCCGATCACGCCCACATGGCCATTTACGGTGACTGTGCGGCCGACCTGCACCTTTTCATTGATGCCACCGGCATTGGCAAAACGCAGATAGCCTTCCGACGTGATGCCGGTCACGATCATACCGACCTCATCCATGTGCGCTTCGAACATGACCTTTTGTGCCGGGCGCTGCTCGCCGGTCACCTCGGCCAGCACATTGCCCAGTGCGTCCGTCTTCACCTGCACACACGGGCCGCAGGCGGACAGCGCTTTCAGTATATAGTCCCGCACGGCATTTTCCTGCCCGGGAATGCCGGACAGCGCCGTCAGTTCTTTCAAATGCTTCAACATCATCACGCCTCCCAATGCCGCACGAATTCCGCCATCAAGCGGGCGGTGTTTTCCACGTCACGCAGGTCGGCGACCTCCACCGGCGTGTGCATATACCGCAGTGGGATAGACAAAAGCGCCGTGCGTACACCTGTACGCGACGTACCGATCCCATCGGCATCGGTGCCGGTACGGCCGCCCATCCCCTCATACTGGAACGGAATATCGGCCGCCCCGGCCAGTGCCGCGAGCTGGCGGCTGTACGCCATATCCAGCGACGGCGACACACCCACCATGGGGCCTTTTCCCAATTCTCCGCACTCATCGGCGCTCTCCTGCGGGGCCAGCGCAAAACTCACATCGGTGGCCACGGCGACCGCCGGCTCCACCGCAAAGGCGGCGGGCGGCGCACCGCGCATCCCGGTCTCCTCCTGCACGGCAAAGACAGCCGCCACACGGCAGGGCAGTTTTTCGTCTTTCAGAAGTTCCATGCAGCGCAGCACCACCGCCACACCGGCACGGTCATCCATCGAAGTGCCCGTCACCCGCTCGCCCAGCAACGAAGCGAAATACGGACGATAGGCTACCTTGGAGCCGACGGGGATATGCGCACGCGCCTCTTCTTGTGTCATGCCCACGTCGATCCCGCGGTCGGTCAAGGCGGGCAGTTCACCGCCGCCCAGATGCGGCGGCACCGAGCAAAACACACCGGCATACGGACGGTCACCGTAGACGGTGACCTCGGCCGCCGTCAGCACACGGTTATCCACACCGCCGCAGGCGGCCACCTGCAAAAAGCCGTGACTGTCCACACCGGTAACGATACACCCTACCTGATCGATATGCGCTTCGAGCATCACCGTCGGCAGCGTTTCGTCGTCCCCCTTGCGCCAGCCGATCACGCTGCCCAGCGCATCCTGCTGCACGCGGCTGCAAAACGGGGCAAGCAGTTCAGCCGCCACATCAGACGCCTCTGTCATGCCGCCCACACCGGGAGCCAGGCACAACCGGCGAAGTGTCTCTTTCAGATCCATTCCCATCATCCTTTCAGTTCGTTCACCAGACGTTTGAAGTGGTGACCGCGTTCTTCAAAATTTTTATACATATCAAAGCTGGCACTTGCCGGCGACAGGAACACGATATCCCCCTCTGTGGCCAGTTTCCGGGCAGCCACCACAGCCTCTTCCATGGAAGCCACCCGGCAGATCGGCAGATCGCTGTGCGCACGGATAGCCGCTTCGATCTTGTCGGCTGTCGCCCCCAGCAGCACGGCCGCTTTCACCGTGTCGGCCGCCGCCTCGCCAAGCGGGTCATACGGGATGTGCTTATCATAACCGCCGGCGATCAGTATGACCTTGCGGTCAAAGGCGCGCAGACCCGCAATGGTGCGGGACGGGCTGGAGCCGATGGAGTCGTTATACCAGCGCACGCCGTCCAGTGTGCGTACCCATTCGCAGCGGTGCTCCACGCCGCCGAACTCTTTGGCGAAGGCGGCGATCGTTTCGGGCGGCACCTCGCCCCACAGCGCGGCAATGGCTGCGAGATAGTTTTCCACATTGTGCACGCCGGGGATGCGGATATCCGCCGCCGCCACGACAGGGGTCTCCGCCCCGTTCGCTACCGCACAGAGGACGCCGTCCTCCCGCAGGAACGCGCCGTTTTCAAGCGGTGCTTTACGGGAAAAGCCGCGCACCTCGGCCGCAAGGCCTGCGGCAAAACCGGCGGTCACCTCGTTGTCGAAATTGAGGATCGCTCGGTCGCCCGCCTTTTGCCATGCCACCAAATTGCGCTTGGCTTCGATGTATTCCGCCATGTCGGTGTGCCAGTCCAGATGGTTGGGTGCCACGTTGGTGACCACCGCCACATGAGGACTCTGTGTCATGCCGGTGAGCTGAAAACTGGAAAGTTCCACCACGGCGGCATCCCCCGCCTGCACCTCATGGATAAAGGGAAGCAGCGCCCGGCCGATATTGCCGCCCAGCCACACGCGGCGGCCGGTACGCTCCAGCAGACGGGCGATGATGGTGGTGGTCGTCGTCTTGCCGTCCGGGCCGGTCACCGCATAGATCGGTGCCGGGCAAAGCGAAAAGAACAGTTCCATTTCCGAGGTCACGGTGATCCCGCGGCGGCGCGCCTCCTCGAATTCCGGGAGGTACGGCTTCATACCCGGGGTGCGCAGGATCAGGTCGGCATCCAGTTCGCGAAGATACCCGTCACCCAGCCGCAGCGCGGCACCGGCGGCCTCCAGTTCGGCGGCGGTGTCACCAAGCTGCTCGCGCGTACGGCGATCGCAGGCCGTCACAACGGCCCCCGCCTTCAGGAACTGACGGATCACCGGTGTGTTGTTGATACCGATACCGCATATCACGACCCGCTTGCCGCGGATATTTTCAAAAAACTCCTGTACCTTGGTCATGCCCCAAGCCCCCGTTCAAAAAAATTCAAAAAATATATGAGAAATATTCATGCTTTTTGTATTATACTGTGAATGCGGTCAAATAGCAACCCACCGCGAAGCGGAAATTTTAAATTTTCTATAAATATTGGCAAATTCGGTTGAAACTTATCAAAAAAAGCAGTATAGTTAAGGCATATACCCACCTTACTTTTGAAAGGTCGCGTGAAGATGTTTTTCTACGAAGGGCAAAACTGCCCCGTGTGCGGGATGCGATTCGCCGAAACGGACGATATCGTCACCTGCCCGGTGTGCGGCGCGCCGCATCACCGTTCCTGCTGGCAGAAGGACGGCCATTGCCATTTTGAGAGTGCCCACGGCACCGACCGGCAATGGCAGCGTGTCCCGCCGCCGGAGGAGACGGAGGAGTCTCCCCTACGCAACCGGTGCCCGAACTGCGGCACCGATAATCCGGAGCATGCGGAATTCTGCAGTCGGTGCGGCAGGTCGCTGAATGTGGGAGAATGGTCTGCCGGTGAGCAACCCCCGCAATACGGACAGAGCGCCCCCTATCACGAATACACGCCTTTTCGCATGGCATTTGATCCGCTCGGCGGTGTTTCACGCGATGAGATGTTCGAAGACGTTTCGGCTGAAGAACTGGCGATCTGTGTGGGCTCGAATACCACCTACTATCTCCCCCGTTTCTGTCAGATGAAGGAAGGCCGCAGTGTACGGTGGAATTGGGCGGCGTTTCTCATCACGCCGTATTGGCTCCTTTACCGCAAGCAATACGTGGCCGGCACGCTCGTCAGCCTGTTCTACCTGTTGTTCGATCTGCTCGTCAACGCCATATTCGGCATCAGCGGCGTTTCCGGCACCGAAATGAATTACGAAAAAGCCGCCGCATTGGCTTATGAAGCCGGATTCGGCCCGATCCTTTTGCTGCTCTGCCTGGCCATGATCGTCCTGTGCTTCGGCTTCGGCCTGTTCGGCACCCGGCTGTATATGCATTCCTGTCTGAAAAAGGTGCGCCGCATCCGCGAAGCCGACCCGGCAGATTACCGGCAGACCCTGCGGCACGACGGCGGTGTCTCCTTTATCTGGGGTGCGTTGGCCTATTTCTCCCTGTCTATTCTCTCATCCTTGCTCGGCACATTTCTTCTGCTGCTATAATGTCATATCTCCCTCCCGTTTTGTCATAGTATCCACTGAACACCAAAACAGGAGGGAGATCTTATATTGAAAAGCAGTAAAAAGCGTCCATGGCTGCCGTGGCTCATATTCGTTGGCATCGCGCTGCTGGCGGGCGGTATCGGTGCCCTGCTCGGCGGCGGATTTACCGCCAACGAAGGCTTGAACGCCCCGCCACTGGCACCGCCCGCCTGGCTGTTTCCGATCGTCTGGACGCTCCTCTACATCGCCATGGGGACCGCCGCATGGCTCGTCTGGCGCAGCGGTGACATCGACCGGGAACAGAGCCTGCGCCTCTACCGGCTGCAGCTGGCCGTCAACGTACTGTGGACGCTTTGGTATTTCAGGCTGGAATGGCGTCTGTTCGCTTTCTTCTGGGTACTGCTGCTGATCGCGCTCGTCGCCCTTACCATCCGCCGTTTCAGCCGCCACTCCGCAGCGGCAGGCCGGCTGCTCATTCCCTATCTTCTGTGGCTTTGCTTCGCGGCGTATTTAAACCTCGGGTACTATGTATTGAATATGTGAGTATGTATAAACAAAAGACGCAGCACATGCTGCGTCTTTTTTACAGTCTCTCCACTACCAGTGCGGCCATCTGCCGGGCGGCCAGCAGCCGGTCTTCGTCCTGCATGGTGTCGGACACCACGTTCATCGACATGACCCACTTGCCGCTGCACACGAACAGTTCACCCGAGGAAGCGCACCAGAAGGCGCGGTCGCCCAGATTGGGGGCATCGGTCAGTTCACCGTCCGCAAATTGTGTACAAAGTGCATCCATATATGCCGCGGCACCGACTGTGGGCTCCTCCAGCAGCAGCGTGACCTGCACGGAATAGTCTTCTGTGGCAAAACAGAGAGCGGTGCCGTCGCTCTGCAGCACACCGTTTCCCACCGGGGTACCCACCGCTTCGGAGACCTCCGCCGCCGAAAGCAGAGCGGCCAGATCCCGCACCTGCGGTATGCTGGGCTCCCACTGCGGCTGATCGTCCTGCGGCTTTTCCGCCCCACCGGCGCAGCCGCACAGGCCGACCGTCAGCACTGCCGCCAAGATCCATAGCCATACCCGCCTCATACGATCACATCCTGTTCGTCAGATTACGGGAATATTATAACATACATTTTTTGAAAAGAAAAGAAAAACTTTTTACCCGTGGGGTTGCCGTACAGGCGAAAATATGATAAAATAGAAATATACTGAACAAAGCAGGTGATCCGTATGCCTATGAATGGATTTTCTGCCGGTGTGGAGCCGGGCGGCCTTTATCAAATGGCCGATATACAGTTGCTTTTATGTTATGTGCTCTGCAAAATCAAAGAACCCATGCCCCGTGCCATACTGATGGACGTGGTCGTGGGAAACGGCATGGCCAACTTCTTTGAGACGACCGAGGCCTTGGAGGCGCTGCTCACTGTCGGCAGCGTGACGCAGGGCGAAGATACCGAACAGCTTCTGACGCTTTCCGAAATCGGGCGCTCGGCAGTGGAAATGCTGCATGGCAGTCTACCCCGCACCCTGCGGGAGCGCTCTGTGGAAATCGCGGCACGCGCCATGACCCGCCGCCGCAACGAACGAGACAGCGAGATCACCGTGACCGACCTGCCGCACGGCTGCAATATCACCTTCACCATTCGGGATGTAGACGCCCCGCTGATGTCGCTGACGCTGAAGGTCGCCGACCGCGCGCAGGCCGACCTGCTGCGCGAGCACTTTCTGGATTCCTCCGATCTGCTGTACCGCAGTGTGATCTCCCTTCTGACCGGCCGCGCCGATACGAGCGAAGAGGACGGGCAAACCGTCATCCGTCTGCCGTGAGCGGGCCGATCATGCTCCCGGCACCGGTCGCCTCTTTGCTGGAGCGACTGCACGCGGCAGGACACAAAGCCTATGTGGTGGGCGGCTGCGTGCGGGACAGTCTGCGCGGTGCCGTGCCCGCCGACTGGGATATCACCACCTCGGCACGCCCCGAAGAAGTACTGCATATTTTTGCCGATCGGCCCGTCTACACGGTCGGGCAGCGGCACGGCACGATCGCCGTCGGCTGCGAGGAACGGTATGTGGAGGTGACCACCTTCCGCACGGAAGGGCAATACACCGATCGCCGCCGTCCGGACAAGATATGCTTCGTCAATGATGTCACCGAAGATCTGGCGCGGCGGGATTTCACCGTGAACGCCATGGCCTGGAACGCACAGGAAGGGCTGATCGACCCGTTCGGCGGGCAGTGTGACCTGCAAAACTGCACACTGCGCTGCGTGGGTGATCCGGACAAACGCTTTGGCGAAGATGCCCTGCGCATTCTGCGCGGATTGCGTTTTGCCGCCACGCTCGGGTTTTCATTGGAGCGGAACACGTCCGATGCTATTTTCAGGTGTAAAGCACTTTTACATGACATTTCCGCGGAACGGATAGCCGACGAATGCAGCCGCCTTCTCTGCGGCGATCATGCGGCCGATATATTGAACACGTACCGTGATGTGATCGCGGTCGTACTGCCGGAACTTGTACCCACATTTGATTTTGACCAAAAGAACCCGCATCACCGGTATGATGTCTACACCCATTCCCTGCAGACTCTTCAGCACGTGCCGGCAGAGCGCGTTCTTCGTTGGGCTGCGCTGCTGCACGATATCGGCAAACCCGCCTGCTTCGTCACGGATGAAAACGGCGTCGGCCATTTTCCCGATCATGCGGCTGTCGGCGCGCCGATCGCGCAGGCGGTGATGCAGCGGCTCAAATTTGATTCCGACTCTGCCCGAAAAGTAGAGCAACTTGTCAGGCTGCACGGCCAGCCGATCTTGCCCGATGAGCCGGTGCTCAAACGCCTGCTGGGGAAAATCGGTGAAGAACAGGTGCGGCGCCTCATTGCCCTGCAAATAGCCGATACTCTGGCTTTAGCCCCCGCCTTTTTCGGACGCGTATCCGTATCGGAGCAGGCAGAAACGATGCTGGATGAGATCGTGAAAAGCAGTGACTGTTTTTCTTTGAAAGATCTTGCTGTAAAGGGATATGACCTTATAGCAGCAGGGATGGCTCCCGGCCCGGTGATCGGCACCACCCTGCAGCAGCTGCTGGAGGATGTGATCACCGGCCGCTGTCCGAACGAACGGGAAGCGCTGCTTGGCCGAATTCGTGAAATGAAAAAGGAGGAAGGGCTGTGAGCGCCTGTGCCCTTTGCCCACGCCGCTGCGATGCCGACCGGGAAAGCGGCGTGCTCGGTGAATGCGGTGCCCCGGCAACGGCCCGTCTGGCCCGTGCGGCCCTGCACTTTGGTGAAGAGCCGTGTATCAGCGGTACACGCGGATCGGGCACGGTGTTTTTTTCGGGCTGTCCGCTTCATTGCCGCTTTTGTCAGAACAACGAGATCAGCCAGAATCTCTACGGCAAAGATATCACGCCGGGCAGATTGGCCGATATTTTCAAGGAACTGGAGCAGCAGGGTGCCCACAATATCAATCTGGTGTCCCCCACGCCATTCGTTCCCACCATACTGAAAGCAGTTGAACTTTACAGGCCGGCGGTGCCGCTACTTTACAACACCGGCGGCTATGAGCGTGTGGAAACGCTGCGCGCACTGGACGGTGTGGTGGATATTTATCTGCCTGATTTAAAATACACAGACAATACGCTTGCCGCACAACTTTCCGGTGTGCCGGATTATTTCCAGTATGCCTCTGCCGCCATTCTGGAAATGGCACGGCAGACAGGCCCCGTGCTGCTGGATGAAGACGGCATGGCGATACGCGGCACCATGGTACGGCATCTGGTACTGCCGGGGATCACCCGCTCCAGCTTGCAGGTGATCGACTGGTTGGCCGAAAATCTGCCGAAAGGCTGCTTTGTCAGTTTGATGTTTCAGTACACGCCTCTGCGTGACATCGCGGGATTTCCCACCCTTTCACGCCGGCTGACGCGGCGGGAGCGGGAAAAAGTATGGGACTACCTGCTGAAACGTCAACTGACCGACGGATATGTGCAGGATGCGGCCAGCGCCTCGGCAGTTTTTATCCCGGAATTTGATCTGACAGGCGTGTAAATACTTGCTTTTTCAGTGAAAATCGTATATACTGTAGTATGATCTGTGACGCTTGACCAACGGAGGGATCACATGAAAAACAAATTAAAAAATCCGCTGCAAAACATGAAGATCCAGGATGAAAACCGCTTCTATTTTGTGCTGCAGTTGGTGTTTGCCGCTGCACAGATCCTTTTGTTCTATGTGGCGGTGGCAGAGAAAAATCTGCTGCAGGCCGGCATCATCATTTTTGCCGTATTCGGTGCCGGTATGATGCTGTTGGCCGGAAAATGCTGGCAAAGCCGGGCTGCCCGCGGATTCGGGCGCGTTTTTTCCGGCGTTGTCATCGCTTTTTTGCTGGTAGTTTCCGTGGCGGTCGCGCTTTCGACCGGCGTGTGGGAGCCTTTGGGCACCACGACGATCGACCGTCCGTTTTCCGACTACCTTGGCCAGATCGCGGCCAATCTCTGTCTGTACATTCAGCCGATCGCGCTGCTGCTCTTCCCCACCTATGCCATTGCCACACGCCGCGTCCGCTTGAAATCGGACATTACGCTTTTGAAGATCAGCACGTGCCTTTTGGTCATCCTTTCCGCCATCACATGGGGGCTTTCCTATGAGGCGGCTCCGACGCGGCTGGACTACACCGCCGCACCGCTGGATATTCCCTGCCGCGTGCTGCTGATCGCCTATTTCATCTGCACGCTGGCCTCACTCTTCTCCTCTATCATACTCTATCCCGGCCTGCTGAAAGAGAAGATGGACGCTATCCGCGCCAAGCATCAGGCCGCAGACAAAACCGAAAGCAAAACGGCAGAATAACAAAAAGATCGCCGGCATTTTGACGCGGCGATCTTTTTCATAAGCAATATTATTTCAGACGGCTTTCGGCATTGCGCAGCAGATTGAGCAGCGAAGACGAAAACAGCGGGTATTCCTGTGCCAATGTATCCGGCACGATGACCGGCGCCTTTTCCGGTGCCAAACCTTCTTCGCCGTCCACATCGTGGCCGATGGACAATTCCGAGATCCGGGCAGCCGTCCGGCTCAATTCACCCACTATAGCCGGCTGGAACATATAATTGGGCACCGAGAACATGGCAGCCGGGTTTTTGGGATTGGCGGAATAGAGCTGACGGAATACACTATACACAGCCAGCGACAGATACGCAGATACTTCGGTGGTCAAGCCTTTGTTTTCCGCGTGCTGCAGCAGGTCAAAGATGATATTGATGGAGTTGACGACCAGTTTTTTGTTCAGCACGGGCAAAACGCTTCCGCGCAATTGATTGTCCTTGGCGGTCGGGTCAAATTCCGGTATCTCCTCCACGGCGATGATGGCGCCGGATTTATCGGCAGCGCGCCCCAGCAGATAGTCGCAGGAGACGCCGTAATAATCAGCAGCCTTGACAACAAAATCCAGCCCGCATTCCCGTATTCCTTTTTCATAGTGTGAAAGCAGTGCCTGCGAGATCTCAAGATCCTGCGCCACCTGCTTTTGACTTTTTCCGCTTTCCTTGCGCAGCAAGGTCATGATCCGCGGAAATGCGGTGTTGTTCATTGCCCATCCTCCGTTTGCATTCTTGCGCCGTCATCAGGGGTCTTATACGGTGCGTTAAACATTATACCTCAAAACGATACCGTTTGTAAAGTAGTATTTTGATAAAATTTTAGGAGAATTTTTATGAAGACTTACAAAATTCACCTCATTCGGCACGGTCAGACGACCGCAAACGAGACCGGCACCTATATCGGGCGCACCGATCTCCCCCTTTCCCCCCGCGGTGTGCGGGAACTTGTAGAGATGAAAAAGGTGTACACTTACCCCTTTGCCACCCGATTTTTTGTCAGTCCGCTCACCCGCTGCAAGCAGACACTGCAGGTACTGTACCCCGGCTGCGAACCCACAGTGGTGGACGGATTGGCGGAATGTGACTTCGGCGACTGGGAAAACATGAGCATCGCCGCACTGAAAAACCGTGAGGATTTCCTGCAATGGATGAGCGGCAACAAGAGCGCCGAGATCCCCCACGGTGAGCCGGCCGCCGATTTTCAAAAGCGCGTGATGGCTGCCTTTGAAGGGATCGTGTCCGATCTGATGCATTCCGGCGACACCGACGCGGTGATCTGCACGCACGGCGGCGTCATCATGCTCATTATGGCCGCCTACGGTCTGCCCCGTGCCGACATGAAGCAATGGGTGACCAACAGCGGCAGCGGCTTCACGCTGCGCGTCACCCCTCAGATCTGGACAAAAGAGCCGGTGGCAGAGGCACTCTGCGCCATTCCGTGGGAGGAATAACAAAAACGCATAGTGGCCGGAGCAGTAAATGCTCCGGCCACTGTCATAATGCTAAAGAAAAAGGCGTGCAACAGCACGCCTTTTTCAATGGTGTTAGTTGAACTTCTTGCGGCCCACATAGCTGGTGTGCAGAATGTGGTGCGCCTTTTCGCAGCCGTAGCCGCCCTTGAAGAACTCATCATAGAGCATCTTCACCACAGGAGACTCATGCGACTTGCGCATCGGCATCGCGGCATCCTGATCGTAGAGCACCTTGGCACGCAGCGCCTTGATGTCCACCGTGTCGCGGATGTACTGGGGCTGGATGGGCTGGCCGCCGCCGTTGACACAGCCGCCCGGGCAGCACATGACTTCCACGAACGTCCAGTCGGCAGTGCCGTCTTTGATGCGATCCATGACCACTTTGGCACCGGACAGACCACTGACCGCCGCCACCTTGATCTTCATGCCGTTGATCTCCACAGTGGCTTCCTTGAGGCCGGTGGTACCACGCACAGCCTGGAACTCCACCTCGGTGTTATCCTTACCGGTGAGCCAATCGTTCGCGGTACGCAGCGCGGCTTCCATCACGCCGCCGGTAGCGCCGAAGATCACGGCGGCACCGGTATCCATGCCCAGAGGCTCGTCGAACTCCTCGTCCGGCAGTTCGGTAAACTTCAGACCGGCACGGTCGATCATGCGGCCGAGCTCACGGGTCGTGATGGCGATATCCACATCCGCCACACCGGCAGCATCCTCGTCATCACGGCCGACCTCGAATTTCTTCGCGGTACAGGGCATCACAGACACGCTGACGATATCCTTCGGATCGATCCCCTGCTTCTCGGCGAAATAGGTCTTGAAGACCGCGCCCGCCATCTGCTGGGGCGACTTGCAGGTGGAAAGATGACCGAGCAATTCGGGATAATAATACTCCGCAAACTTGACCCAACCGGGCGAGCAGGAGGTGATCATCGGGAGCGTACCGCCGTTCTGGATGCGCTGCACCAACTCGTTGGCCTCTTCCACGATGGTGAGGTCGGCAGCAAAATCGGTATCGAACACCCAGTTGAAGCCCAGGCGGCGCAGAGCGGCGACCATCTTGCCCTCCACGTTGGTGCCGATGGGCATACCGAAGCACTCGCCCAGACCGGCGCGGACGGAAGGAGCCGTCTGCACGATGACGGTCTTGGTGGGATCGGCCAGCGCCGCCCACACCTTATCAGTGTCGTCCTTCTCGACCAGAGCGCCGGTCGGGCAGACGGCGGTGCACTGACCGCAGGAGACGCAGGGCACGTCGGCAAGGTTCTTGTCGAACGCCGTACCGATATGGGTGTCGATACCGCGGTCGTTGGCGCCGATGACGGAGACGAACTGCTCACGGCAGGCGGCTACGCAGCGGCGGCAGAGGATGCACTTGTTGTTATCGCGCACCAGATGCGGAGCGGAGGTGTCGATCTCGTAGTGGGGACGGAAACCATCGAAGCGGCCGCTGTCCTCCACGCCGTAGTCACGGCAGAGCTTCTGCAGTTCGCAGTTGGTGGAGCGCACGCAGGAGAGGCACTTCTTCTCGTGAGTGGAAAGCATCAGCTCCAGCGTGGTACGGCGCGCCTTCTGCACCTTTTCGGTGTTGGTCTGGATCTCCATGCCCTCCTGCACCGGATAGACGCAGGCGGTGACCAGACCGCGGGTCATGGTGGCTTCCACCACGCAGATACGGCAGGCGCCGATCTCGTTGCATTCCTTCATGAAGCAAAGGGTGGGGATCTCCACACCGGCGGCACGGGCCGCTTCCAGGATCGTGGAGCCCTTGGGCACGCTGACAGCAATGCCGTTGACTTTTACATTAACCATTTCCATTTTCAGCGCACTCCTTTCTTATTCCTTAATGATGGCACCGAACTTGCAGGTCGCCATGCAGGCGCCGCACTTGATGCACTTGGAAGGATCGATGGTGAAGGGACTCTTGATCTCGCCGGAGATGGCGCCGACCGGACACTTGCGCGAGCAGGCGGAGCAGCCCTTGCACTTTTCGGGAACGATCTTGTACTGCAGCAGGTCCTTGCAGACACCGGCCGGGCACTTCTTGTCCACAATGTGGGCAACGTACTCATCGCGGAAGAAGCGCAGGGTGCTCAGCACCGGGTTGGGCGCCGTCTGGCCCAGACCGCACAGGGAGTTCTGCTTGATGTAATTGCAGAGTTCTTCGATCTCGTCCAGATCTTCCAGTTTACCTTCGCCGCGGGTGATGCGCTCGAGCAGTTCCAGCAGACGCTTGGTGCCGACACGGCAGGGCGTGCACTTACCGCAAGATTCGTCCACGGTGAAGCCGAGGAAGAATTTCGCGATATCGACCATGCAGTTGTCCTCGTCCATGACGATCAGGCCGCCGGAACCCATCATGCAGCCCATGGCAACAAGGTTGTCATAGTCCACTTCGGTGTCGATCAGAGAAGCGGGGATGCAGCCGCCGGAGGGGCCGCCGGTCTGGGCAGCCTTGAACTTCTTGCCGTTCGGGATGCCGCCGCCGATATCCTCGATAATCTCACGCAGCGTGGTGCCCATGGGGATCTCGACCAGACCAGTGTGCTTGATCTTGCCGCCCAGAGCGAACACCTTGGTGCCCTTGGACTTTTCGGTGCCCATGGAGGCGAACCATTCCGGCCCATTCAGAATGATCTGCGGGATGTTGGCGAAGGTCTCCACGTTGTTCTCCACCGTGGGAGAATTGTACAGACCCTTCACAGCCGGATACGGCGGACGCGGACGCGGCTCGCCGCGGTTGCCTTCGATGGAGGTCATCAGAGCCGTCTCTTCGCCGCAGACGAAAGCGCCGGCGCCCAGACGGATGTGCAGATCGAAATCAAAACCGGAATTGAAAATATTCTTGCCCAGCAGGCCGTATTCGTGAGCCTGATCGATGGCGATCTGGAGACGCGCCACGGCGATCGGATACTCGGCACGGACATAGACATAGCCCTGCGTGGCACCGATGGCGTAACCGGCGATGGCCATGGCCTCGATCACGCAGTGCGGATCGCCTTCCAGCACGGAACGGTCCATGAATGCACCGGGGTCACCTTCGTCGGCGTTGCAGACGACGTACTTCTGCGGAGCCTTGTTGGGAGCGGTGAGCGCCCACTTACGGCCGGTCGGGAACCCGCCGCCGCCACGGCCGCGCAGACCGGAATCGGTAACACATTTAATGACATCTTCGGGAGTCATTTCGGTCAGGACTTTACCGAGTGCGGCATAGCCGTCCATGGCGATGTACTCGTCAATGCTTTCCGGGTTGATCACGCCGCAGTTGCGCAGCACGACGCGCTTCTGAGCCTTATAGAAAGCGGTATCATTGAGCGAAACATTGCCGGCGATCTCCTGAGCCACTTCCTTAGCACCGACATCGTTATACACGAGACGCTGCACGGGACGACCCTTCAAGAGATGTTCGGAGACGATCTCCTCCACATCCTCCAGAGTCACACGGCTGTAAAAAGTGCCGTCGGGATGGACGATGACGACCGGGCCCATGGCGCAAAGGCCGAAGCAGCCGGTCTGCACCAGTTTTACTTCTTCAGAAAGGCCGAACTTTTCGATGTTTTCGGCAAAGGCTGCCTGAATAGCCTTGCTTCCCGAAGAGGTACAACCGGTACCGCCACAAATCAATACATGCGCGCGAATCATAACCTTACCTCCTACTCATCTCTTTATCAATCTTTATAATTGGCAATGGTGTATTCTGCCACAGGCTTGCCGCCCTTAAGATGCTCTTCCACGATGCGGGCGACCTTTTCCGGCGACATCTTCACATACGTGACGCGGTCTTTACCGGCTTCGAACACCTCGACCACAGGCTCGTACTGGCAAATGCCGATACAGCCCGTCTGGGAAACCGTGACTTTTCCGGCCAGCCCGGCTTCATTGACCGCCTCGACAAAGGCGTTCAGCACGGGGCGGGCGCCGGCGGCGATACCGCAGGTGGCCATGCCGACCACGACACGAAGATCACCGGTGCCTTCACGCAGGACGACTTTATCCTGCATCTTGGCTTTGATCGCTTGCAGTTCTGCTAATGATTTCATATATATCTTCCTTTCTCATGATATACTGTTTATGAATATTGCTCTCGCAACGATCCTTCAATCCATTGAAGGACTTCATAACTGTTGAGGGGCACATCCTCCAGCACTGCCCGCATTTCGCGGGTATCCAGTTCCACCTGCCGCTCCCCCAGATCGTGCAGGAAACGGAAATCGGTGTCCGGATGCCCCTGGATCAGCGTGACCACGGTGGCCACCACATCTCCAAGCGGCAGGCAATCGATGTGCGTGGGCACAAATACGGCGGTAACCGTTGTGCCATGATCTGCGGGATGCTCCGAAGCGGCACGCGAAGTGATCGAAAAGCGGCCGCCGGTCATTTCCGCTTCCAGTTTTAAAAGCGGCACCCCCATCCCGACCTTCCGGGTGGTACGGGTAGTGTAAAACGGGTCGGTCACACTGCGCAGCACGTCTTCCGTCATACCGCAGCCATCGTCCCGAATGACCAATGTCAGCTCGTCCGTACGCTCGGTGAGCAAGATCTCGGTAAGGGTCGCGCCTGCTTTCACGGAGTTTTCTGCGATATCCAGAATGTTCAGGGACAATTCTTTCATTCGCCTTTTCCCTCCCCGCAGCGCAGCCGTTCCAAAAGTGCGTGCCGCACAGCCGCCGCATCGTCCGCCGGCACATCCAGTTCGAAGAAATTCGCCTTGTCCCGAATATCCCACAACACATGGGCATCGGAACTGACCACCGCCGTCATACCGGAAAGGCCATACTTCTGACGGTATTCGGCCTCCTTTTCCCCATCGTGGAATTCCACACAGGTAAACCGCGGTGTGGGCGGCATCATACCGAGCGCGGCGATGATGCCGTTGGCCTGACGGTCGATGTGAGCCGGATAGCAGATCCCGCCATACTCCGCCACCAACGCAGCCGCTTCATCCAGTGAAACGGTCGTGGCATTCGGCAGCAAGTCGCCTTCCTGCTCCACGGGCTCATCTTTTTCGTTGTATACCCATTGCTCACCGAAGATGTCAGTGCGATTCGGGATACGAATACGGCGCTTGGCGATCTCTTCATCGAAACGCATCGCCTCTTCCAGCATTTCGAACAGGCAGACCATGTGGATATCTTCCGCCGTGGTAAGTTCCATGCCGGGGACCGGCACGATACCGTTTTGGCGGGCGGCCTCAAAAAAGGCGGGGCAATTGCGGCAGGTGTTATGATCGGTCAGCGCCATGATCTGAAGACCGGCCAGCCGCCCCATGCCCACCATGTTGAACGGCGTATTGTCGTTATCGGCACACGGTGAAAGGCAGGAGTGCAGGTGCAGGTCATAATACCAGCGGCTCATGGTCACATCTGCCCGTGCAGCCGAACGGCCAGCTCATACGCGCTGAGATCGCTCACCAAAAGGTTGATTCCCTTGTCAAGTGCGGTTTGCACCACGGTCTCTTCGGGCACGACACCTTCGGCAAATATCACACACGCCGTATCGGCCAGCGCAGCCACAGCGACCACATTGACGTTCGACATGATCGTGATCCAGGCATCGCCCGAACGGGCGCGCCCCATCACCCAACTGAGCAGATCGCCGATGTAGACGCCGCTGATCTCGCGGCTCTCCTCCGGCAATGCCAGCGCACGGCAGATGCCGCCGTTTGGCAAATCACTCACTTTCATGCCGTTCCCCCTTGCTTTTGATGTACTCTGCCACCTGCTCACGCATGGTCAGGATGCAATCGGATCGTTCTGCCTTGCCCTTCACCACATCTTCCGCAAAAGCACGGCAGGTCGGCGCACCGCAGGAGCCGCAGTCGAATCCGGGCAATTCCCCGCGCAGCTTCTGGATATCGGACATCATGCGCATGGATTCGGCCATATTGTCGCTCAGACGGGAGATGGGCTGATAAGTGGGGAACTCATTAAAGAAATAGCTGTCCGGAATATACTGCAGTTCCTCTTTGGAAAGCGCATTCTGCGAAACCGGCAGATATCGCCGCAGCGACTGCAGACGCGCTTTGGCGATAAAGGGATTCTGCATGGTCAGCACACCGCCGACACAGCCGCCGGTGCAGGCGTTCAGTTCAATGAAATCCAGCGGCGGGATGTTGCCGTTTTCGATCTGGTCGAGCAGGCGGTTGACATTGTCGATCCCGTCGGCCGCCAGATAGTTTTCATTGAAGATCGCCGTTGCCTCGCCGCCGGAAGAAGCCCAACCAATGCCGATGACACCCGATTTGGAAAGGGACTGCACATTATCGGTCTTTTCCATCGCGTTGATCAGCAGAAAATAGATATCGCTGATCGACACGACCGCATCCACCTGGCTCTTATACCCCGCAAAGCCGTTCTTCACGTAACTCGCTTTGGCAGGACAGGGCGAAATGAAGCAAACACCGATCTCGTCGTCGCGCAGCTCGGGATGTTCCCGCTTGGCCTTTTCTCTTGCCATGCGGGCCGCTACCTCCATAGGCGGCAGCATCTGTACGATATTATCCTTCAAGAACGGAAAACGCAGGCAGATCAGACGCACCACCACCGGACACGCCGAACTGATGGCCGGCTTGCGTACACCTTCAGTCTTCAGATACTGGCGGGTGTACGCGGAAACCAATTCGGCCGCCTGTGACACCTCCACCACATCGTCAAACCCGATACGCAGCAAGCCTTCCAGCACGTAATCCACATCGTCCAGATTTTCAAACTGGCCGTAAAGCGTGGGTGCCGGCAGAGCGATCTTCCACTTAAAGCGATCCATCGCGTCCAGCTTACTGCAAACTGCCCGCTTTGCCTGATGCGGGCACATACGGATACATTCACCGCAGTCAATGCAGCGCTGTTCATTGATCACCGCGTGATTGTCGCGGATGCGGATCGCTTCCGTCGGACAATGACGCAGACAGGTGGTGCAGCCGGTGCATTTCCCCAAGTCAAGATAAACAGAATGTTCGTATGTATTCATAACACTACCGTCCGATCAGCTCAGAGATTTACACGCATAACAATGTATGTTCCCACGCCGGGCGTGGATCGGATGTCCATATAATCGGTATACCGCTTCATATTCGGCAGGCCCATGCCGGCGCCGAACCCCAGCGACCGGATATTGTCCGGTGCGGTGGAGTATCCTTCCTGCATGGCTTGTTCGATGTCCTCGATACCCGGACCGTGATCCTCCAATATGATCTCCACACAGTTTTCGGACACATTCACGTCGGCAACGCCGCCGCCCGCATGGATGACCATGTTGATCTCGCCCTCATACATGGCGATGGATACCCGCCGGATGATATCCGGTGCCAGACCGAGCTGACGCAGATTTTTCTTCATCATGACCGATGCCTGACCGGCCGAGGTGAAATTCTCTCCGTCTACATCGAAGTGGAACGTAACCAGTTCATTCATTCCGCACCTTGTTCCCCACAAGGCCGTGACTGTAAAGGATACCGCACGCCTCATACATCCGCTTTTCCGTACAGAGTATGACCACGCCGCTTTCCTTTGCAAGTGCGATCATTTCTTCAGTGGGCCGTTTGGAGCGGACGAACACCACACAGATCATGTCCATCATCTCGGCCGTGCGGATCACCTGCGAATTGACCAGGCCGGTCAGGAGCACCGCCTGATCCTTGACATACGCCAACACATCGCTCATCATGTCGCTGCCGCAAGCGGAATAAACATGGCGCTGGAGCCCTTCTTCCCCGCACACGACCTCGGCATCGAGCAATTCTTTCATGGTACAGATTTTCATATGGTAAATACTCTTTTGAATACAAGTTTATGCGTACGTTCAGTTGTATTTGGCAAGGATATCCGGGATATCCGCCACAGTCAGACGGCCGTACACATCATCGTTCACCGTCATGACAGGCGCCAGACCGCAGGCACCGATGCAGCGGCAGGCCGTGAGAGAATATTTGCCGTCGGGCGTGCATTCCTCAGCTTCGATCCCCAGGATCTCGCTGATCTTATCCAGCACATCGCCGGAGCCTTTCACGAAGCAGGCCGTGCCGAGGCAAACGGAGATGTTATACTTTCCTTTGGGAGAAAGGGCAAACTGCGCATAGAAGGTAGCCACGCCATAGACCTTCTCCAGCGGCACTTCCATGCCCTCTGCGATCATCTGCTGCACCTCGAAGGGCAGATAGCCGTAAATTCCCTGAGCCTCCTGCATAACAGCCATCAAACGGCTTTTGTCGTGCTTGTTAGCCGCAATGACTTCCTGCAGTTTGCTCTCCTGTTCGGCCGTCCCGTTAAAGGGGATCTTGCTGATTTTCTTATGCATGAACCGAATCCTCCTTATGATTTTCATGTGCACGTGCGGCATACCTGCACAGTACACACCATGGTACCCATTATAGCACAGCCGAAAGATTTATGCTATATCTTTTTTGAAAAAAAGTGATTTTTTTAAAAGTTTTTTGCGCTTTTTTCCCGACTTTTGGAAATTCCTCGTGGCTGCTTGCCTTTTTTAGCAAAATGCGGTATGATAAGAGTGTTTAAAGGAGGCGGGAACAATGAAAAACATCGTGCTTTTTGACCTCGACGACACCCTGCTGGATTTTCATAAAGCCGAAGAGGTCGCCGTAAAAAAGACGTTTTCGCAGCTCGGCATCCCGCCCGCAGATGCGATCGCCGCACGCTACAGCGAGATCAACCGTTCCCAGTGGGAGCTTCTGGAAAAGGGCGAACTCACCCGCGAACAGGTGCTGCTCCGCCGCTTTCGGCTGCTTTTCGATGAGTTGGGCATTCCCTGCCGCGAGCAGGACGCCCAGCACATCTATGAGTACCTGCTTTCGATCGGCCACTATTTCATCGACGGCGCCGAAGAACTGCTCCAAACCCTGTACCCGCTTTACGACCTCTACATCGTCTCCAACGGCACCGCCCATGTACAGGACGGGCGGATCGCCAGCGCCGGCATCGCCCCCTATTTTCAAGATATCTTCATCTCCCAGCGGGTGGGCGTCAACAAGCCCGACGCCCGTTTCTTCGATCGCTGCTTTGCCGCCATGCCGCCGGGCGCACGGGAACGCGCCGTCATCGTGGGCGACAGCCTGACCTCGGATATTCAGGGCGGGCGCAACGCCGGTATCCGCACCTGCTGGTCCAACCCGCACGGCAAACCGCCGCGGGCCGACATTCCCGCGGACTATGAATTTGCCGCGCTGGCCGAACTGCCGGCACTTTTGAAACGTGTATTCGGATAAAAAAGCAAGGCGGACCGTCAAGGACAGTCCGCCTTGTTTTCGTTATTGCAGCCGTTCACGGTACCATTGCAGCGTGCGGCGCAGGCGATCGGTATCCACCGTGCCGTCCGGCAGCACGGCAGTCGCCTCGCTGGTGATGTCCCCCGCATACCCCTGCGTCTTCAAAAACGCGCACACGCGGGGCAGGTCAAGCCGGCCGTCGCCGGGGTGAAGCACCTGCAGATGCTCCCAGTCCCGCAGTCCGCCGCCGTAATCGTTCAGATGCACGTGTGCCGTGTGCGCGAACAGCCACGCGTTTTCCGGCGCGTAGAATTGGTCGAGTTGGCCGTGAAACGCCGCCATTTTGGTGTCGAAGGTGAAGCGCACGTCCGGGTACTGTTCTTTGAGTTGCGCCAGCCGTGTCATGGGATTGGACAGGCCGCAGACCACGTTCTCCGCCGTCAGGCAGAGCCCGTATTCCGCGGCAATGGCCAGCAGTTCACCGAAGGCCGACAGATTGCGCTCGAAGTGGTGATCGGACGGTACGCCGTTCCACAGATGCAGCACCAGCGTCCCGGCGCCCACCTGCCGGGCGAGCGCGCAGTTGCAGGCGAAATCGTGCAGTGCCTGTGCGCGGTCGCCGGGATCGTCCCGGCTGATCTTCTCCCCCACCTGCTTATCCACGTGCAGCACGGGAATGCACAGCCCCTGCACGGCGGCGGCCACCTCGCCGATCTTGTCGTACCACGAATCGTACATCATCAGTTCCAGCCCGTCCGCCCCGATCTGCGAAGCCACGCGTGGGATCAGCGTGCAGTCACGCCCGTTTCGGCGGGTGATAAAGGCACCCGTGGAACACAAAATACGCATATCACGCCTCCTCCCATTCCCGCTGATCGGGCTGCCACAAAAACCGTGCCAGATCCACCGTGCCGTCCGGCAAGAAGGCCACGCCATCCGCTTTCAGCAGTTCGATCTGCCGGTTTTCACCGCCGAAGGCAAACGCCCGCGACACGCCGCCGAAACGGTTGACCACCCGGTAGCACGGGATGCCGGCCGGGTCGGGATTGACGTGCAGCGCATACCCCACCACCTGCGACCAATGGGGGTTGCCCGCGAGCATGGCCACCTGCCCGTAGGTCGCCACCTTCCCCCGCGGGATACGGCGCACGACGTCATAGATCTTTTCAAAGGTGTTTTTTTCCATATGTTCTCCTGATGCCAAACGTCCGCCACACGCGCCAAAAGGCGTATGTGACGGACGTGTTTCGTATCACACGGGATGGACTTTGTCTGCCTCGCTCACATGAGCGCTGTCGATGCCGTATTTCTTATTGCGGCGCTTTTCGAAGAACTTTTCCGCCACCTGGCCGAACTGGGCATAGGTCAGCACATCTTCTTCCTGCTCGTACCACTGCGCCATCTTCGTGCGCATCTCGTCCAGTTCCGGCTTCAGCAGATCGGCCGGACGGCAGGTGATGGGCTCTTCGTCCCCGATGATCTTCTTCTGGAAATCCTTGTCCACCGGCACCGGCGTGGCACCGTATTCGCCGCGCACAAGGCCGCGGAATTCTTTGGTGACCATCTTGTACCGCTCACCGGAAATGACATTGAACACCGCCTGCGTACCCACGATCTGGGACGAGGGCGTGACCAGCGGCGGATAACCGGCATCGGCGCGCACACGCGGCACCTCGGCCAGCACTTCATCGAGCTGATCCTCCTTGCCGGCCTGCTTGAGCTGGCTGAGCAGATTGGAGAGCATGCCGCCCGGCACCTGACAGATCAGCGCATTGACATTGGCCTTCATCATCTTGGGGCTGAGCTGACCGCTTGCCAGATACTTCTGGCGCAGGGCATCAAAGGGCTTGGCCACCTCGGTCAATTTGATCAGATCCAGTCCGGTGTCATAGGGCGTGCCCTGCAGAGCGGCCACCATGGACTCGGTCGCCGGATGCGACGTACCGAGAGCCAACGGCGACAGGGCGGTATCGATCACGTCGACGCCCGCCTCCACCGCCTTGAGCAGCACCATGTCGGCGATGCCGGCGGTGAAATGCGTATGCATCTGCACCGGGATCTTCACGGTCTCTTTCAGCGCCTTCACGAGATCATATGCCGCGTAGGGCGTGAGCAGGCCGGCCATATCCTTGATGCAGACCGAATCGGCACCGGTATCCTCCAGCGCCTTGGCGTATTTCACGAAATATTCGATGTCGTGCACCGGACTGACGGTGTAGGACATGGCGACCTGCACGTGAGCGCCCTGCTCGCGGCGGGCGGCACGGATAGAGGTCTCGAGGTTACGGATATCGTTCAGCGCATCGAAAATACGGATGACGTCGATACCGTTGGCCACAGACTTCTGCACAAAATACTCCACCACATCGTCGGCATAATGGCGGTAACCCAGCATATTCTGCCCGCGGAAGAGCATCTGCAGTTTGGTCTTGGGCATCTCACGGCGCAGCGTGCGCAGACGTTCCCACGGATCCTCGTCAAGGAAGCGCAGACACGAATCGAAAGTCGCACCGCCCCAGCACTCCAGCGAATGAAAACCGATATCATCCAACTGCTTGAGCGCCGGCAGCATATCTTCAGTCGTCATGCGGGTGGCGATCAGCGACTGATGCGCGTCCCGCAGAATGGTTTCGGTAATTCCTACCTTAGCCACGGTCAATTCCCCCTCAGTTCATGGTCACCAGCAACGCACCGGAATCCACGGAATCGCCTTTTCTCACAGCCACGGAAGCGACAGTGCCGTCGTGCGGTGCCATGATCTCGTTCTCCATCTTCATGGCCTCGAGCATGATCAGGACATCGCCCTTCTTCACGGCCTGGCCGGCGCTGACGCGCACATCCAGCACGGTGCCGGGCATGGGCGCGTTGATGGCTTCACCGCCGGCCACGGGCGCAGCCGCAGGGGCGGCGGGGGCAGCGGGAGCGGCGGGAGCGACAGGAGCCGCAGGGGCAGCAGGTGCGGCAGGAGCCGCGGGGGCCGCTGCATCAGCCGCAACTTCCTCGACCTGCACATCGTAAGCCTTGCCGTTGACAGTCATGTGAAAATGTTTCATGATAGATGATCCTCCGTTCAATAATTATCAGAATTGGATGTTGGCGTGCTTGCGGGGCAGATGCGTGACCCGTTTGCCGGCCATCATGTTGAGATACCCGATCAGTTTATCACGCGTCTCGGCCGGATCGCACAGGTCGGTCACATAGCCGTGTGCGGCGGCACCCTCGGGCGCACACTCGGTCTCGGTGTATTCTTTCACCAGAGCCGGACGGTCACTCACCGGATCGGTCATGGCTTTCAGGCGATCCTGCCACAGCAGTTCGACCGCCGTTTCGGGCGCGAGCGAAGAGATCGCCGCATCCGGCCACGCCAGCACCGCGTCCGCACCGGCGCTCTTGCCGGCCACCGCGATATACACCGGGCCGTAGGCCTTGCCGGTGATGACCGACAGCTTCGGAGAGGTGACCTCCGCATAGGCCTGCGCGATCTTGGCCGCACAGGAAAGCGACTTGAAGCCGGCGGCATCCACAAAGGTGATGACCGGCAGCGAGAAACTGTCGCACAGACGCACGAACCGTGCGATGGTGTTGCAACAGAAAGAATCGCCCAGCGTGACCATGCCGCAGGCGGCACCGTCCACACGGGCAAACGCCACGCACTCGCAAAGCGGCAGCAGCGAGCCTTCGTCCGCCACCATGGCGGCGGCATCAGCCGTTTTGGCCGAGACCGCACCGCCCTGCGTGCTTTCGAACACGGCGGGCGCCGCCAGATTGTTCTGCGGCAGATACGAGAGCAGCTCCCGTGCCGTGGCGATCGCCTTTTTGTCGCAGCAGACGGTCATGTCCGCATGGGCTTCTTCCCCGGCAGACAGATAATAGTCCGCCGCCTCCGCCTTGATGACCACATCCGCACAGGCAGCGATCATGGCCGCCGAGCCGACGCACGCACCGGCGACGACCGCGATCTGCGGCACCACACCGGAAAGGTCGTTGCTGCGGCGCAGGATGACGGCAATGGCGTCCATAGCCTCCATCCCCTCGCCCAGTCGGGCACCGTCGCTGTCGAAAACGCCGACCAGCGGTGCGCCGTTCTGTGCCGCCAGTTCATAGATCTTCGTGATCTTGACCGCCTGTTCGCACCCGATCGCGCCATGCACCACCTCGCGGTCCTGCGAATAGGCATAGACCGGCACGCCGTCCACATAACCGAAACCGGTGACCACACCGGCCGTCTCGGCCAGGCGGTCGATCTCCACAAAGGTGTCTGCGTCGAACAAGGCTTCCAGCCGTTCGCGCGCACCGAGGGCTTCTGTCTGATTGCTCATAAAATGACCTCCCCAAAACGGCCAAAGCCGCTCAATGAAATCAAACCCAAATTAAAGTAAGTATAGCATTTTTCGCCAAAAAAAGCAAGCCCTAATTTACTGAAAATTCAAAGAACGAGATACGGTCTCCATGCCTCGAGCTTTTTCGCCCCGATCCCGCTGATATTGAGCAGTTCCTCCAGGCTGTCAAAGCCGCCGTGCGTCTCCCGATAATCCACGATCTTCTGTGCCGTCTTTTCCCCGATACCGTCCACCAGCATCAGTTCCTGCACCGTCGCCGTATTGATCGACACGCGAAGCGTCACGGCGTCGGAGACGGTCGTCTGCGTATCAACGGCGGTCGCCGGTGGTGCCGTGCAGTTGAGCGCCGGTGCGGCCAGCTCCGGTATCGTGATCCATGCCGTGGTCACCACAACGACCACAAACAGCCCTATGGCCGCATAGAGCAGCCACTCCCGCATTTCCTCACTCACGCCCGTCACCTCCGTATCCGAAAAACAGTATAGCGCATTTTCGAACACATTTCAACCTTTACAATTAGATAAAAGTATGCTATACTATTAAAATTAACAATGACTGTCCGTTTCGAAAGGGGCTTGCCATATGCCGGAAAACAACGACCTTCTCCGTGAACTGGAGGAGGCTCTCACAAAATCTACAGAGGAGAACGGGCCCGATCACGCCGATACCCTCGCGATCGAGAATGATCTGGCGGTGTGCTGCGGTGCCGCGGGCGACTATGAACGGGCGCTCGCGCTGGCTGCACACGCGGCCGAGCGCCGGGCGGCGCTGGTCGGCGATGACCACGCCGACACCCTTGCCTCCCGTCACAACATAGCACACGCCCTCTTCTGTCTGGGCCGCACCGATGAGGCGATCCCCGTGGCGGAGGATGTGCTGGCGCGCCGCCGTGCCGCCGGTGCACACAATCCGCTGATCCTGCAGGCCATGACCAATCTTGCCGCCTGCTACGGCGCCGCCGGCCGCACCGACGAGGCCACGACACTTTATGAAGAGGCGCTGGCCGAGCAGACACGCCAGACCGGCGAAAAGAGTGTCCAGACCATACTCGCCCTGCGCAATCTCGTCCACATCTACCGCGCCTCCGGCCGTGCCGAAGACAGCGTGCGTCTGGCCAAGCGGGTACTGGTGCTGTGCGATGAACTGTGCGGCCACGAGGCCGCCGAGACGGTGGACGCCATGCAGGATCTGGCCGCCTGTTACGCTGCTTCGGAAAAATTCGACAAAGCCTCCAAGCTGCTGGATCAGGCGCTGACCGTGCAGCAGCAGACGTTGGGCGAGGATCATCCCGATACTCTCGCGACCGAAAACGCGCTGGCGATCAACTACGTCTCACTGGGCGATCTTCCCCATGCCTATGAACTATTTTCGCAGATACTCAAGCGGCAGACCGCCCTGTGCGGTGAGCAGCACCCCGCCGTGGCGGATGCTCTGCAGAACATGGCGTTTTGCTGTGTAGAGGCCGGCCGTGCGGAGGAAGCGCTGGAGCATTACCGCCGTCTGCTGCGTCTGAAGACCGCCCTCTACGGCGAGGACGACCCCGCCACCCTGCGCACGATGCAGGATATGGCGGTGCAGATGATTGTCTGCGGCAAGACCGAGCGCGGACTGGAACTGGCGCAGCAGGCGCTGACCAAACTGCGTGAGCACTACGGAGCCGGTTCTCCCGAGGCGCTGGCCGCCGCCGAAACGCTGGCTGATTGTCTGCGCGATGATCGGCAGGACGAGCGCGCCATGGAAGTGCTGCGCGCCGCCCTGGCCGATGCGCCCGACGGCCCCGAGACCGTACATGCCATACTGAAACTGGCTACCGTCTGCTACGACACGCAGAATTTCGAGGAGGCATGGTCGCTCTCCGAGCGTGCCGCCACCGCCGCCCTGAACCTGTTGGGAGAAGATCATCCCGGCACGCTGAACACCATGAACATCCTGTACAGCAGCTGTGCCCAACTCGGTAAATTCGAGCGTGCCCGCGAGGTGGCCGAGCGCTGCCTTGCCCTGCGCGAAAAGGCGCTGGGCGAATGTCATCCCGATACGCTGGCCACCATGCAGCATCTGGCGGATATCTGCTGCGAACTGGACGATCCCGCCCGCGCGGCGGAATTGACCAAGGCGGTGCTCAAGCGCACCAAAAAGGCCGGCAATTCCGATAAGGCCGATCTCGAGCGGATGTGGCACAATCTCGCGATCTATGCGTTTTATGCCGAGCAGTATGACACGGTGGTGGAAGCCGGGCAAGCCATGAAAAAACTGGCCGCACCGAACAGTTGGCCGGCCGCCGTGGCCATGCAGGTGATCGCAGACGGGCAAAATGCGTTGGGTGACCACGCCGCCGCGCTGCGCACGATACAGGAGGCGATCGCCGCCGCCGAAATTTCCGCGACGCCGCAGGCACCGGTCTCGCAGTTTTACTGCACGCTGGCCGACGCCTGTGCCGGTCTGGGCGATGCGGCCGGTGCCGCCGATGCCGCCAAGACGTGTGTGCGTCTTTGCGAAGAGACCTGCGGTGCCGACAGCGAGGAAGCCGCCGATGCCCGCCGTTTTGCCGAAAAGTTTGTCAAATAAGAGGTGAGACCCTATGCCGATCAAAATTCCCGATAATCTGCCCGCGACCAAGGTGTTGGAATCGGAAAATATCTTCATTATGACGGAGGACCGTGCGCAGCATCAGGACATTCGTCCCCTGCACATCGTCATTCTGAACCTGATGCCCACCAAGATCGAGACCGAAACACAGCTGCTGCGTCTTTTGGGCAACAGTCCCCTGCAGGTGGATGTGGATCTGATGCAGACCGCCACCCACATCTCCCGCAACACCTCCAAGGAGCACCTGCTGGAGTTCTACCAGACCTTCGACCAGTTGAAGGATCGCCGCTATGACGGCATGATCATCACCGGTGCCCCGGTGGAGACCTTCGACTTTGAAAGCGTGGACTATTGGGACGAGCTGTGCGAGATCATGGACTGGTCGCGTGAAAACGTCTATTCCACCCTGCACATCTGCTGGGGCGCACAGGCGGGGCTTTACCACCACCATCACGTGAACAAGCAGGCACTGCCGCAGAAGCTTTCGGGCATCTTCCGTCACCGGCCGCTCGACCCGCTGCACCCGCTGCTGCGCGGCTTTGACGAGATGTTCTATATGCCCCATTCCCGCTATACGGAGGTCTCGCTGGACGATGTGCAGAACCACCCCTCCCTGCAGCTGCTGGCCACCTCCGAAACGGCCGGCGTGGCCATCGTCTCCACCGTGGACGCCCGGCAGGTGTTCGTCACCGGCCACTTTGAATATGACCGCTTCACGCTGGCGAACGAATATCAGCGCGACCTGCGCCGCGGCATCGCCCCGCAGATCCCGCAGAACTATTTCCCGGGTGATGATCCCGAAGCCATGCCGCCCATGACATGGCGCAGTCATGCCAACCTGCTCTTTTCCAACTGGCTCAACTATTTCGTCTATCAGCAGACAGAGTTCAACTGGATCGACAAATAAAGGAACCGACCGAAACTTTCTTTGCGGGTGGATAAGGATGCTTTATGAGGATGGATTCGGAGCTGCAAAAATTTTTCGTTCGCATTTTTCCGTATGAGAGTAAAAAAGGAGCGGTGCGCCGTGCGCGCCGCTCCTTTTTTATCATCGGTATGTTTTCTTGTTAAGGGTGCGTTCTTTTACTTTTTCTGTACGGGCAGTTCCTCATACATCGCATCGACCAACCGCATCAGGAATTCCCCGTCGTCGACCTCCTCCACCAGCAGCATCTCCCTGCCGCCGGGATACGGGATCTCGCGAGGGGCATCGGGCATCAGGCGCAATGCCGCCGGCACCGGTTTGACCAGCAGGCGGTCATCATAAATGCCGCCGAAGATCCGGCCGTGATAATAGAGGATGTATTCCCCCATCATCGGGCGAAAGGAAATGCCGCCGGTGCGGGAAAACTGCTCCAGCACGAAATCGAGATACTCTTTACCGGATGCCATCGTTCTCCCCCGTCACGCCTTGCGGTCGTTTTCGATCAGCGTGCGCACAGCCTCCACCGCCGTGCGGATGGAGCGGGAATTGTCGTGCACCTCGGGATTGTCCAGCCCCAGACGGGCGCGCTCCTGATTCCACACCACGCTGAACACGCTGCCCGCCCGCGCACGCAGTGTCTGCGCCACGATGAACAGTGCCGCGCTCTCCATTTCGGAGGCGAGGCAGCCCGCCTTGACCCACGCGCGCCACTTTTCGTTCAGTTCATATCCCACCGGCATACGGTCGGGATCGTGCTGGCCGTAAAAAGAGTCCTTACATTGCACTACGCCCGTGTGGCAGGTGTAACCCAGCCTTTTCGCCGCGTCCGCCAGCGCGTTCGTCACCGCCAAATCACCCACGGCCGGGAATTCGATCGGTACATACTCCCGTGTGGTGCCCTCCATGCGGATGGCCGCGGTGGCCACCACCAGATCACCGCCCACGATCTCGGGCTGCATCGCGCCGCAGGTGCCCACCCGCACAAAGGTGCGCACCCCTGTGTTATACAATTCCTCCACGCCGATGGCCGTGGAGGGGCCGCCCATACCGGTGGACATGACCAGCACTTTCTCCCCTGCCAGTTCGGCCAGCCAGGTGGTGTATTCCCGGTTCCGGCCGAGAAAACGCGGTGCCTCCATGCACTGGGCGATCGCCTCCACGCGGCCGGGGTCACCCGGCAGAATGGCATATTTCGCGCCATGCGCGCTGTCGATATGGATATGATATGTGGCTTCCATCACGGTCGCTCCTTTTTATTATCGGATATTCTTAATATACCACATATCCCCGCGATTTTCAATGCATTTGTTTATTTTCGGAATACCGCGCCGTCCGGCACCGGGGATTGCGGCTCGGCACCGGATGCATAGGCGAATTTCGGTATCGCAGAGGAGCGCGACGCATCAAACACCAGATCGTCTCCCGAAACGCGGAACACATAGGTGTTGATGCCGTCGTCCGTGCGAAGGACCAGCTCCTCGTCTGTCAGTTCATACCGGCCGATGGCGAAACAACAGCTGAAAGCCGAATAGGAAAACTGAAAGGTTTTCTCCTTTTCCGAAAGCCGGATGGTCGGCTTCATCATATCGACAGACTCGTGAAAAACGTATTCCGTAGCATGATAATCGGTGCACGCCGCTTCCAGTTCCTTGAGAGTCTGCACCTGCCCGTCACTCAACTCGGCAAAGTGGTGGTCGTGATAGAGCACACGGTTCCAATAGGAGAAATAATACCGCTCTTTGCTCCCGGCCAGGCAAAAATAGCCGTTGTAGCAAAACGCCGTCCTGTTGACCAGATCATCATCCGTCCATTCTTTCACGTCGGCAACGATTTCAGCAAGGGCGGCGGCCCGTTCCTCACCAAGCAAAACGGTGATGCCGGTGCCGGCCGCCGTGTCGATCTGTGCTTCGAAGACGGCGCTTTCATAAAAGCAGATGGTCGCTTCCTGCCCGGCATCGGCATTCCCGTAACGGATCTCTCCGCTCCTGTAATACGGCCAATGCTGCGTCAGGCAAATGGCGGCGCTATCGCCCTCGCCGTCTGTCGGGAGCGCCAGCGGGCCGGTCATGATCACATCGTTTTTGAGGTTTTCCGTCTCCTCGACCCACAACTGTCCGTTTTTGCAGACAAGGCGGTAATCGCGCCCCTCGTCGCGGCCGTTCAGCTCGTGAAGCATACCGTTTGCATAGTCGGCGGCGTAGATGCGCGTATCTACGATCCCCGACCCGTAATTGACCGTTGCGCAGAGTTCCCGCTTCCCGTCGCCGTTCAGGTCACAGAAATACACATTGCAGATGGGCATACCGCAATAGAGCGTCAACGTCTCGTCTGCGGTGACGGCGTCGAGATTTCCGGCGTGGCAGCAAAAGGTGACACCGGGGTATTCATCCAGAGTGATCTCCCGCACATCGCCCCACAGTATGGCGTCACCGGTCAGCCGGTCAAACCATTTGGTTGCCGCGGCACGCGGGGTATCCATGCTTTTGAAATACGCTTCGGCGGCTTTTTGACAGTTGGCCGCCTGCTTTTTCACGTGGGAGTTCTGATAGGCTTTTTCCCACAGTGCCCGCGGGAATTTCGATTGGATATCGACGGTATAGTAATAGCCGTCACGCGGCTCCCAATATTCGATCACCTCATAGGAGGACACGTCCCCCTTTGCGGTGGTATCGAAAGTCACGGCGGTCGGGATATCGGCGACCGGCTCACAGTGGATATCGGTACCGTCAAAACGGTATCGCTGATACAGCACCCAGGCGTATACCGTGGTGGTGCCATCCCCTTTTGAAACACCGAGCACCTCGTAATCCGTCGTGCAAAACCGGTTGTCCGTCTTGTCGAACTGATAGTGCTCCGCGACCGCCATATCCATGGAGACCTTCAAACGGACGTCCAGTTTTTTGCCCGAAAACGGATCGGTCAAAAAGCACACCGCCACCGCTATGCACACCACAACGGCCGCCACGATGATCCAGAATGCCGGCTTTTTGTAATTCAGCACCGATTTTACCCGTTCTTTCACCCCGACCTCGCCGAACGCCAGCGGGCAGGCGGCGATCCGCCTGCGGGGGAAGCTGGCATTCAGCAGTGCCTGCGAATAGGCGGCCTTGTCATCGTGATCCAGTTCCCGGATGACCTTTTCATCACAGGCCATCTCAATGTCGCGGCAGAGCAGGACATAGGCAATCCAGCACAGCGGATGGAACCAATACACCGCCAAAAGCAGGTATCCCAAAGGCTTCCACCAGTGGTCGTGCCGCCGGATATGCGCCGTTTCGTGGGTGATCACGCACTCCAGTGTTTTTCCCGTCATGGAGGACGGCACATAGATCGCCGGCCGGAAAATGCCGAGGATGAACGGCGATTGCACGTCATCACAGGCCAGAATACAGTCTTTCACCGGCACACAGGCACCGACGCTCTTTTTCAGCCGGATATAGCTGATCCACGCGTACAGCAGCAGCGCGATCATTCCCGCGATCCAGACGGCGGCCAGCACCGGAATGATGATCTGCAGCGGATTGGTGCTTGCATCGGGCTGCGGAGAAAGGTGCTGCTCGATCACGGGGTTGACGGCATTGTCTACGATCACGATGCCCGAATCAATGGTAGGACGCTCCATCGTTTCGATGCGGCCGGGCACCGTCTCGCTGCTCGGGATGAGACTCAGCGCGCTTTCCAATGAAAACGGGCAGATCAGCCGGACGGCGACCAACGCCCAGAGCACACAGGCAATCCACTTCGGCGCCCTTTTCAAAAGAAGCCGCACAAGGAGCACCGCCAGTATCAGCCAACCGGCCGTAATGCTCAGATTCAACACCTTCAAAAACACAGCGCTCATGTTCAGCCCTCCTTTTTGAAGGTGTCGATCATCGCCTGTATCTCCTGCGCCTCTGCGGCGGTCAGATTTTTGCGGGAGATAAAGGACGCGATAAACGCCGGGAGCGAGCCCTCGAAGGATTCCTCAATGATCTGCTCGGTTTTGGCGGAATAGAATTCCTCGCGCGAGATCAAAGAGGAAACAAGCCCGTCCTCATTTTTAAACAGCCCCTTTTCGCAGAGCTTGCGCAGCACGGTATAGGTGGTCGGCTTCTTCCAGTGCAGTTCCTTTTCGCATATTCTGACCAGTTCGCCCGAGCCCAGCGGCTCATTCGCCCAAACGATGTCCGCAAAACGCTCCTGCACGGTCCCGAGTTCCAAGTCTTTCATATATACCACTCCCTTTTCATGTTGGTTTATCGTGATAAACTACAATGCAAGTTTATCACGATAAACCGATCTTGTCAAGAGGGTTTTCGAAATTTTTACAAATTGATCGAAAAATGGTATGTTACCTGTGAGGTTTTAATGCCGGATCTCGTCTAATAAGTGAAAGGAAAATTTCTTTCGGAAAGGAGCAGATCAATGGATAACGGTGCCGGTAGCTACCGCCGTTTCCTTGATGGTGATGACAACGGTTTTGTAGAAATCGTAAGGGACTATAAAGATGGGCTGATCATATATCTGAAAAGCTTCGTCAAAGACATTTTGGTTGCCGAGGAACTTGCGGAAGATACCTTTGTCAAACTGGGCATCAAAAAGCCGCATTTTTCGGGAAGATCCTCTTTCAGGACATGGGTCTACACCATCGGGCGAAATGTCGCTGTCGACTATCTCCGCAAGCAGGCCGGGCATGACACGGTCTCCATTGAGGAATGTGCCGTGACGGCGGATGAGGAAGCGCTCGAAAATGCCTATATACGGGAAGAAAGAAAAATTGTCGTCCACAAGGCAATGAGCAAACTGAAAACCGAATACTGTCAGGTTTTGTGGCTGATATATTTTGAAGGTTTCGGCAGCAAAGAAGCGGCTCGCATTATGAGAAAAAGTACACACAATATAGAGACCCTTACCTATCGTGCAAGACAGGCGCTCAAATCGGAACTGATCAAGGAGGGCTTTTATGATGAAGACTTATGAGGAAATGGCGCAAAGCGCGCTGGATCGCATCGGGCGATATAAAAAGCGAAGAAAAAGTGTTGTCAGGGCCGCGGCCGTCGCCGCGGGATTCGGCTTTGCGGCGCTGCTCGGTTTCGGTGCATGGCAGTCGGGTATTTTTCAGTTCAAGGCACCGATCAGCAGCGACTATCCGACAGACCCCACTGTGCCCGACCGCATCGTCAGTGTCGTCGAGACATCCGCGCAGAGCCAACCCGCCACGACCGTGACCGACCCGACCGCCGCCGAAAAAACGAACACACCGAAGCCCACAAAAGACGGCGGCCAAAAAGGTGCCGATACCGATCCGACAAACGGATTCTGCTATTTCTTCTGGAACAGGCTGCAAGTGAGCGGACCGTTGAAAATCGCGATGGAAAACGATCCCGACGGTGCATTTGCCGTTTTGGCCACCTATCGTCCCGCCACGGCGAATGTCACTTCCTTCTCCTATGAGGGCAAGACGTTAGCCCAATGGGCCATTGAAGCCTTTGAAGAGAATGCCTCGCAGGAGGCGATGGAAAACTACAAGTCGGCATATACCGCCTATATGGAAGCCGTCATGCCGTCGGTGATAAGCCGCCTGTCCGAGGCGCATATCCGCTGCGAACGGGCCGCGTATATGAATAACGGTCTGGATCTTCTTGTCACGGCGGACGAGTTAAAAAGCCTGCCGCTGGAGGATGTGGAAAACTGGCAATTTGACTTGGCTTCGGACGACCGCAAAGACGCAGTGACCGGCGTAACAGATGCTGCCGGATTTCAAATTGTAAATTGATCTGTCTTGATAATTATAAAAACAGCGGCGGGGAAAATCCCCCGCCGCTGCGCATCTGTTCGTTCATTATTGACGGCTTCCGTACTCGCCGCGCAGTTCGCGGATGATCTCGTTCATCATGACGAAGTTGTCTGCCGGAACATACTCGGGAATGGAGTTGCCCGAGCCGAAGGCAAAACCGCCGTGTGTAAAGACTTTTTTCTGCGAGCGGCTCACAAGTCGATCTTTTCGAATCTCCGCTTTGATCTTTTCAAGCCGAAGCCTGTCAGCGCGGCAAAGGCAAGCGCTCCCGCACACAAAACGGCGCCCTGCGGCAAAAAAGGAGCAAACCCGAACGAATTGAGGGTCTCCAAGCCCGGTATGTGGTGCAGTGTTTCGGCCATGCCGATCGTCAAGAATGACACGACGCAGTATGCGATAAACGGCTTACCGAAATAAAATGCGGTTTTGAAAAAGCCGCCGACAAAGACAAAATTGAACAGGCCGAAAAGCAATAGCGCAAAGCCGAGAAATGTAAGATTGGCGCACATGAGCGCGTTGGATGTGTAAACGGCGGCATCTTTTAAGCACAGCATGCGGATCAGCGTGATCGCCGTCATCAGCACAAAGCTGCCGCATTCGATAAGCACCGTAAAAGCGAACTTGCTTTTTACCACATCGGTTTTGGCCACGGGAAGCAGCAGCGAATACGGAATATCGTTATTTTCCCGCATGGCCTGAAAAGAATAAAATATCCCGAGGGTCGTAAAAAATGCGCCAAGCAGGATCGGATATCCCGGCACAAAAGTCAGCAATGCCGCCGCGACAAAAATGTAGGAAAGCGGCGAAGCGGACAGCTTCAGTTCTTTATAAAGCAAATTCGTCATGACGGGCCTCCTTTTCCAACCGGAGCATCGTCTGCTCCAGCGTTTCGCCGCTTTGGCCGAACTGCCCGCAAAAATTCCGAACGGTGTCGGCCGAGACGATGCGGCCGTTGCGGATATACACGATATGATCGGCACATTTTTCGAGGTCGGATGTGATATGCGTGGAAAAGAATATGGCCACGCCCTGCTCTTTTAATACGCCGAACAGATCCGTGAGTTCGTCACGGGAAAACGGATCAAGGCCGCTGGTCGGTTCATCCAGGATCAGCATTTCGGCATGATGTGAAAGCGCCAGCAGCAGATTGCATTTCACTTTCATCCCCTCGGACAATTCGCAGAGCGCTTTGTTTTCATCCAGCGAAAACAGGCGTATGAATTTTTCATAGGCGGCATCGTCCCAGTTAGGATAAAAGGTCTTGGTAACAGCCGCGATGTCGCGCAGCTTTTTCTTTTGGTAATAGTTTACCGCACCGGCGGAAAAGCCGATCCTTTGCTTGATGCGGCATTCGTTTCCGATAAGCGGCATACCGAAATAGGAGATCTCGCCTTTTGACGGATGGACGATATTCAGCATGGATTTGATCGTTGTGGTCTTGCCGGCGCCGTTTCGGCCGATAAACCCGGTGATCGTCCCCGGCTCGAGTGAAAAGGATACATCCTGCAGCGAAAACGCGGGGTATTCTTTATACAAATGGCGTATTTCACAAACGCTCATTGGCCGTTACCTCCGAATATGCGCTCGCCGAGCAGTTCGAATTCCGACTTAGGCGGAATGGCGATCCCCAACTGCTCGTCGCCGAGCAGGATCAGCGTGTCTCCGGGTTTGATGCCGAAAATGTCTCTTGCCTGTTTGGGAATAACGATCTGCCCTTTCTCCCCCACGGTGGCCGTCCATGCGTATTTCCCCCGCGGCATGTTATTTCGTCCCATTTTTCTTCCCCTTTAAAAGCATGATTTGTTATACAAATCATACTACAATGGAGTAAATATGTCAAGCGGATCTTTTAAAAACAGATATGGCGAAAGGACACTTTTGCGGCAAAGTTGTCGTCCCGAAAAGCAGGCGCTTACCCTATTATATTATTTCGCGAAGATGATATCGTCATTAAAAAAGCACATCGCGATGCGATGTGCTTTTTTATGTGATGTTTAGGCTATTTGAATTAAACAGCCACATGCTATAATCGCTCTATTTTCAAGGTTTTTCTCGCGAAATATTGCAATTTTCTTCGAAAATTTTAATTAGGCTATTTTCTTTTCCGATGTTGTTGTGATATAATTAATTATAAGGACGGTGATTTTTCCATGAAGCCTCGCGTTAATCTTCTCATACCGAACAACCTGTTTTTTCGCAAGAAGGTCGGTATTTACTGCAGAGTAAGCACAAAGAGCGACGCGCAGCTTCATAGTATATCGGAACAACTTGCAGGTTTAACTGCTACCGTCGCGGCCAACTCCGAGTGGGAATTAGTCAATGTTTATATCGACATCAAAAGTGGGACAAACCTTTCCGGGCGTGACGACCTTAAGCGTTTGATGGCTGATGCCCGTGAACATAAGTTGGATATTGTTCTTATCAAAAGCTGCAGCCGATTCTTCCGTAATGTTTCGGAGGCTTTGTCTGTTCTTCATGAGCTACATGAGTTAGGTGTATGCGTTCATTTTGACAGTGAGGGAATGAATACAGACGATCCGTCGTTTTGGCTCTATGTATCTGTTTTTCAAACATCCGCCGAACACATTAACCGTGTTCGGGGCGACAGCATTCGATGGGGTATTAAGGAGTCCGTAAA
>JAZRVU010000112.1:0-20642 GCA_045599305.1 Acutalibacteraceae bacterium
CAGACCCTTGAAGGTCTCGGACTCGAACAGACCGAACTTCTCTTCTTCCGCTTCAACGGACTTCACAGCGATGTCGATGTCCTCGAAATCGGCAGCCAGAGCAGTGAGGATCTCCTCATCTTCCACGTCCGCGGCGTTCTCAACATTATAGAACTGCGTACCGACCTCGGAAGGAGCGGTGGTCGTGGTGGTGGGCTCGGTGGTGGTCTCGACATCGGCAGCCGTGGTGGTCGCGTCACCGGCCTTGGTGGTCACATTGCTGTCCTGAGCCTTGGTGGTCACATTGTTGCCGCCGGCCTTGGTAGTGTTGTTGTTGTTGCCGCCGGCCTTGGTAGTGTTGCCGGAGCTGCCGCCCTTGGTGGTAGTAGTAACGCCCGGGTTCTTGGAGGTGGAAGTGGTAGTCTTGGTAGTGGAAGTGGTGGGCTTGGTGGTGGTAGTTGCAGGAGGCTCGTCGCCGCCCCTGTTGGCCGCACCCATGGTGATGGTGGCAGCCTCGGACAGCGTCTTTTCCGCTTCGGTACCCACTTCGCCGCTGGCCCACTGCATACCGATAAAGCCGCCCAGAGTACGGTTTTCATCATACAGAGCCAGAGCAAAGGAGAACGGGATCTTGTCGCCTTCCTTGATCTTGTTTTCCATGCCGAAGAAGGAATACTTCAGAGCCACTTCATAAACGGTGTGGTCGCCCTGACGGTCGACATAATAGTAGTAATCCTTCAGATTGCTGACCTTGGACAGATCGGTCGCGTTGCCGACGAGCAGGGTCTTGTTGAGCGGAGCCCACATATGACCCAGACGACGCACGCCGCCGAAATCGGACAGAGCAAAGCCGAGCTCATAACGGGTGGAGGTCACGCTGGCACCGATCTGCATCTGGATGCAGTCGCTCTTCCACAGCGTTTCGGAAGTCGGCTCCGAGTTGGTGTTCTCGGCATCCTGGATATCCAGTGCGAAATAGAAGAAATCTTCGTCCCAGGAGAAATAGGCATGGCCATCGCCATCGGGCGGAAGTTCGGCAAAGAGCACGCCGTCGAGCGACTCACTGTGGAAGAAGCCGTCGCCGTTCGCAACGGTTTGATGAGAGAATTCGATGCGGGTACCGGTGCTCCATTCGCCGGAACTGATCTTACCGTCGATGACAGGTCTGGTAACCATTTTGCCTGCCGTGACAGCCGGGGTCTTGTAGTTTTTGTTGGGCTTCTTATGTGCGCTGACGCTGACCGCCATAGCGGACAGGATCATGCAGACAGAAAGCACTACAACAAAGATCTTAAGCAGTTTTTTCATGATGATCCTCCTTAAAAATTATGAATATATACGAACTCTTCGGCTTACGCTTCGGAAGTTTCGCCGGCATCATCGGTCTCTTCAGAATCTTCAATATCGTTGAAGTAGTCTTCCAGACCGGTTTCGATCGGATCCTGGACCATATCGATGTAGGAAGAATAGTCCGGACCGGCAGCGCCGAACACCGTGGCAAACATACGATCCATCGGTGCGCGGAAGATGGCGTTACAGTTCTGCATGATCACAGCCATGTCGTGACGGCCGTGGCCGACCACATACTGCGACATCATGCGGGTATCCTGCTCTTCGTGGCGCCAGTAGGTCTCTTTGTAATCCGGCCAGTAGATGTCCTCAAGGATCATGGCATGACGGCCGAGCGCCTCAAGCAGTACGCTGACTTCGTGCAGATCCTGGTTGGTATTGGCCACACCGAACACCGCGGAGTTGTGATCCACGCCGCTCAGGTAGTCTTCCTGCTGCTCATCGTACAGCGGCATGGGAATGACGCCCCAGTCATCCTCCATATCTTTCAGAACGTTCTGACCGGGCGTGCAGGCCCAGAACAGCGCACGTCCTTCAGCAAAATGGTTGTAACGGTACATACCGTCCATCTGCTGAGTCACCTGGAAGACGCACTTATCCTTTTTGACCATGGTATACATCTTGTCGGCGATATCATAGATCTTGGGAGTGTTGCAGGCCAGTTTGATCTTACCGGACTCTTTGTCATTCTCGAAATACTTGCCGCCCAGCGAGAAGAACCACGCACGGGTAAAGTCACCGTCGGAGCCCATGACGCCCCAGCGATCTTCCGGAGAATCCATCGCACCGGAGTTATCCAGATCCTGGCAGGCACGGATGCAATAGTCACGGAACAGATCATAGGTCCACTTGTGGCTATCCACCAGTTCATACGGATTGGGCAATCCCAGCTCATTCCACACGGCCTCATTGTAATGCAGCACCCATGTGTAAGAGGTATCGAAGATAAAGGAGCCATTGCCGCAATAGGTCTTGTTTCCGACGGTGGTGATGTTGCGGGTATCCTGATTCCACCACGGATTGTCCCAGTTCACGTCCAGTTTGTTCAGATCCATGTACAGGTTGGCACCGATGAAATAGCCGGCCTGATGCTGGGTCGTCACGATCAGATCGGCGTATTTGCCGCCGGCCACGATTTCGGGCTGGACCACTGTAAACGATTCGACGGAGCCGACGTAGTTGGCGCTGATCGTGCAGTTATACAGCGTTTCGACCTCGTCCATCACCTGGATCCACGCATCGGTGTTCGGTGTACCGGCCAGTTCCTTGTTCCAGCGGCTGTTGACGTAGTCAATTACCGTAAACTCGTAACCGCCGAGATCTACCGGTACTTCGTCATCGCCCTGCTCTACTTCGCCTTTGTTGCCGCCCTCTTCGGTCTTTTTGCAGGCGCAGAAGGAGAGCAGCAGGACCAGTGCGAGCAGAAGAAGAGCCAGACGTTTGATTGTTGACCGCATAATCGCATCCTCCAGTCAAAATAGAGTGTTGAGGCATGCCTCCCCGCAGCTTTTCATCTGACACAGAGTGCGGGGAGGCATGGCCTCGAAAAAGAAAAGAAAGGGAGAGTGATGAAAGCAAGAATGTCAGCAGTGTGTCAGATATGTGATCCTTCTTCCGAATAGAAAGCATACGGTGTGTACGCTCCGGGGCCTGACCTCCCGAAAACGAGGCACCTGCCTTGTGCAAAAGAAGGATAGAAAGGAATCAAGCGGTCAATTATTCGAGAAGTCCGTGATCTTTTTGGCGTAGAATTGTAGGATCAGGCGGGCATCAGTGGAATCGACCTTGGAGTCGCCGTTCACATCGGCTACGCCGGTATTCAGGCCGTCTTCGCCGATCTTTTTCGCGTAATACTGCAGGATCAGACGGGCATCGGTGGAATCGACCTTGCCGTCGCCGTTCACATCACCGAGCGCGCCGAAGGTGCTGTTTTCGCCATAGGCGGCAAACACGTAATCCAACTGCATGGAGCCGGTGGTCTCTTCCATTTCTTCCTCACGCTCGGTCATCATGCCGATGAAGATCTGGTCGATCACCGCTTTTTCATTCTGCGTGTTATCGGCAAAGCGATAGGTCTCGCTCTTGGCGAGGGTCTTACCGGTATCATCCAGCAGATAAACGGTGTAGGTCTTATTGGCAGGATCGCGCATATCGATCTCAGCCGCCACGCGATACCAGGTACCCATGGCAAAGTCGGCAACCTTGATTTCCTGTTTGCTCTGTGCATCGGTGACAAGGAAGCCGTTGTTCTTATCAAAGATCGCCAGATTGATGGGATTGCTGCGATTGATGTAAGTGGTAACCATAGCGCGGCTGAAATCGTGATCGCAGAACTCATCGATCTTGACTCGCGTCTCCAGACGATAGAGCGAATCCTTATTGCCGCCGGTCAGTTTACTGGAGGAACCGGAAATGCCGACAGAGGTGCCATCCTGGCCGAGCGACATGTTCACGACACCGGAACGGGTAGAGACCGAAGCCGTCTCTCCGAAGCTGGTGTAGTTGAACGCCTTGCCGCTGCTTTCGGAATCATAGTTGGTGAAGGCTTCCGTAAAGAGCATTTTAGCGTTTTGTGCCACTTCCACGCCCTTGGGGAAATCCCAGCGATTGATGGGGCTCATGATGTTGTCATAGCAGCCGAACTGATCGTTGTTATCGATCGTCTGGCACATATAGGCACCGTTGATGGAGACGTTCCCGGCATTTTCACCGGAGAAAGGAATGGTCGCCACATTGGCTTCGTGCACACGCATGACACCGTCGATGATGTTCACCTTGGCATTTTCGCCCAGCTTGGCAAATTCGGAGGAGATGTAGTAGCCGAGACCGTAGGCGTTCATCGTACCGTTGGCCATTTCGTAAACCGTTTCGGGGTTATCCCACATGGTCACGCTGTACATGTTGATCTCACCGTCAAAGTCTTCGCCGACAAGGAAATAGCGCATATCTTCGATCGGGTCGACTTTATACAGGTCAAAGCTGACCAACTGGGTGTTGATGAAATCCAACCGCTCCGCATTCTGGATCTCGAAGTTGATGGAGGTGTGGTCGACGCCGTCACCGATAAAGGTCACGTCGGCCGAACCGGTCTCTTCTTCGATCAGACGGAAGGCGGTAAAGCCATTGTAGTTGAAGCCGTTGGAGATCAGCTCGTTGTTCACGTCGCCGACGATGAAATGCACGATGTAGTTCTGGGTGTAGGGATAGAAGTGCTGTTTGACCACATCCCACACATCCGGCAGCGTCCAGCCGAGGCCGCCGTCGGTCAGACCGGCGGACTGGTCATGATAGTTACGGATGATACCGTCCGTGCAGCCATGACCGACCTTCAGGAAGTTGTCGAAGCAGAAGCCGAAGAGATAGTCCACATAGTGGCGGTCGCACTTATAGGTCATCAGGTCCACGCCGCGCCAGCCGTTACGGATATTCATATTAAGGATATAAATATCGGCGCCGCGGCCCTGAATGGCATAGGGATACTGCTGATAGACGTCTTTTTCGATCAGTTCATCGAACATTTCGGGGTAGTCGAAGGTGATGGCACGGATACCGCTGCCTTCGGACAGGATAACGGTGGCATCGCCGTCGGGATTGCCGCGGCTGCCGACAACGGCAAAGACAGTACCGCAGTTATACGGCACACGACCGAAGTCCAGAACACCGCGCAGTTCCACGCCCGTGGGAACGGTGACGGAACCGTCGATACGATAGGTACCGGAAGGCAGATAGCAGACGCCGCCGGTCTTCCCCACCTTGTCCAGTTCGATCTGCAGCGCAGCCGTCACATCCGTTTCGCCGGTCTTATCCAGCGTATCCACAATGTAGACCTGCTTGGATTCGACCTGCGGCCAGTGTTCACCGTTCCATTCTTCGGAAACGACCGGCACTTCGATATCCAGTTTGGTGTCATCCACCGTGATCGGGCAGTGGCCGACATTTTCGTAAGTAGCGGGGTTGCCGTTGGCATCGGTGTTGCCCATCAGGATAGCCGAGGGGGTACCGTTGTCCAGTTTGATATGCGTGCCGTCGAACAGGAACTGGTTATCGGTCAGATTGATCCAGCCGTTCTTGGTCACCACAGGGCCGCTGCGCACCACGGAGGAAAGCAGCGACACGAAATCGCGTTCTTCAATGTACAGGGACGCCACGTTGGTGCTGATATCGAAATCCATCAGCTTCAGCACGCCGCCTGTACGGCCGGAACTGCAGCACCACACGCCGTAATCGCAGTTGGTGATCTTGCAGTTGGAAATGAGCTCGCCGGAGCCGCCCACGCCATACACATAAATAGCAGTGGCGCAGTCGTCAAAGGTCAGACCATAGAGATGACCGTTAGGCACCGTACCGTCCACGCCGACCTTGAGCATCAGGCCGGTGGCGTAACCGGTGACCTTGGAATAGAGCATATAAGACCAGTCGTCACGGCCGAGAATGATGCCGGTGGCATAGTTGCGCAGATAGGTGCGCAGCATTTCTTCATCTTCCTCGGAGGTGGGAGCGCCGGGCAGGCCGGAATTGATCCAGTAATCCGGAGCAAAGTTCAGATCCTCCAGACGCATGATATCGCCGATCTGATCCATGTCCACGCCGTAGAACAGCGGAGTGCCGAAAATGTGAGAAGCATTGGGGCAGCGGTTCAGGCGGACATGATATATACCTTTATAAGAGTTGACGAGCGTTACCTTACGCACATGGGTGTGCGGGCTGAGCAGCTCGATGGTGGGCACATACGGCTCGGGCGCATTGACATCCTGCTCCGGATACCAGAACGCCATGTTGGCGACCATGGTATTGATCTCCTGCGTGATGAACGCGGTGCCGTCCGGCTTGCCTTTTCCATAATACACATCAAGGACAGTACCCTTGACCTCGGGATGCTCATCGGGGTTCTGCCAGTCACCGTACATCGTAACGCCGACCGGAAGCACAATGGGCGTATAGCAGGGATAGTGACCCGCCGGAATGTAGAGGACACCGCCGCCGGCAGCAAACAGGCCGTTGGCCAGAGACTGGATGATGGGACCATAGTCCTTGATCTCCGTCTCGAAGTGCTCTTCCACATATTCCTTCAGGTTATAGCCCATCACCACTCGGTCTTCGTTATCGAACTCGGCCGGGATGGGTGCGGGAGCCCACACGGGAGGCTCCGGATCAAAGGAGCCGTCGCCCAGTTCGGGGGCGTCTTCCTCATTCAGAGGCTTTGTGAGGTCCACGAGGTAGCAGTTGCAGAACTTCGCCTGGAAATTGATCCCTTCGAGGCTCTCCATGCTGGCCATGTATACACGGAAGTAATTGATGGCGGAAGGATCGACGTTAAATCCTTCTTTAGCATCGGGGCGCTTATGGAAACTGCCGAGGTCGACCACGATACGTTTCCATTCGCCGGCCTTGAAACCAATATTGTTGCCGGCGATGTCATACGTGATCTCGCCTTTATCTTCCATACCGCCGCTGGTCATCTCGATCTGACCGACACCGACCTTTCCGGAGGTGACCGCTTCCACGAATTCATCATCGCCGCCCAGCCAGATATCCATCTGCACGCCGACTTTTCCTTTGGCGATCACGGCGCTGCTGGTCGTATCCATCTCCGGGAAACCGTATTTCGTGAGATCGATGGGAGTGGCCTGAATCTTGCCGACGCTGAAAGCGATACCGTATGAGCTGACGTTGCCGGCGGTGTTGATGTAATAATCGATTTCCTCAAGCGGCTCATACCCGATCACGTCCGCATCGGGGTCATTGACAAAGCGCCCGATCGGTGCTTCCTCCACAGAGGGAGCCTCTTTGGTGAGGTCGACCAGACACACGTTGCACATATCGATGTAAAGCGTTTTGCCCACATGCGCCTGAAGCTGACACAAGTAGATGCGGAAGAAGTTGATCTTGCTGCCGTCCACATCGTAGGTACCGGGGGCACCGCGCTTGGCAAACGAGTTGAGGTCGAACACATAGCGCACCCATTTGCCGTTTTGCCAGTCGACCTTGTTCGTAGTGATGTTGATCTCACCGCTATCCTGGAACCCGCCGCTGGTCAACTCGATCTGACCGGCCATGGAATTGGTCTTCAGAGAACTGATGATGCCTTCATCGCCGGAGACATACATATCAAACTGCAGACCAATCTTGCCGGCAGCCGGCATGGTGGCACTATTGAGATCCTTCTCCGGAAAACCATAGGGCGTCAGATCGACCGGCTGGAAAGTGAACGCACTTCCGGTGATCATCAGATCACCGCTCGAAGTGACGCTGCAGGTACGGGAAATATCAGCCGGAATCTCCGCGATGACATATCCCGCTTCTGCACTGACGTTCTGTCCGAATGTCAGTCCCATAGTGGGGACCAACATGCACAAGCACAGAAAAATGGCTAGCATACGTTTTTTCATGTTTGTGTTCCTCCCTGTAATGAATTAACAAAATTTCTCTGGGGCTATGCGAGTTTTTTGCTCTTTTATTATAATGCATCGCAAGGGGCGAAACAATGGACATTTTCGGCAAAAAACTGGAGAAAAATTTACTTTTTCAGTGTTTTCCTATTGAAAACCCCAAAAAAATCCATTATAATGGATAACAGAAGGACAATTTCGATGCAAGGAAGGTGCATTTATGATCTTATATAACGATACTGCCAACCCCAACCGTCCCGACCTTGTGGGAACAGACGATTATCTGTATATCTGCAATGTCGGCGTGAATTCCTGTGGCCCCGGCCGCAACACTACAGAGGATCTTTTTGTCTATCGTCCGGAAGGGCGGCGGGACTATCAGCTTATCTATCAGACGGAAGGTACCTGCGAATTGGAATATCAGGGGGTGAATCACATTTTGCAGTCGGGCGATTTTGTCCTGTATCTGCCGGGTGAGCCGCAAAAATACACCATGCTGTATGATACCCCCGCCGCCTCTTACTATGTGCACTTCATGGGGACCGGTGCCGCACAGTTCCTGCAGTCGATCGGGCTGACAGAGGGCGGTATTTATCACGGGAAATATGATGAATCGCTGATCGACAGTTTTAATAAACTCATACGGGAATTCCGGCTGAAGCGCTCCAATTTCCGCCCGTACACCGCCTCGCTGCTCGGTGTGCTGCTCTGCAAATTGATGCGTATGTATGAGCAGAAGAGTTTCGACAAGACTTTCCTCTCCCATCAGCACAAGATCTACACCTTTGCCCTGCAGATCTCTCAGGAGCCGGAAAAAGCCATCTCACTAAAGGAATATGCGGCCGATATGGGGCTAAGTTATTGCAGTTTCTGGAAAATATTCAAGCAGGTCATGCACGTGTCCCCGCACCAATACATTCAAAATGCCCGTATGCTCAGCGCCAAGAGGCTGCTGATCAGCAGTGACTTTTCGGTGGCGGAGATCGCACGAAAAAGCGGATATAATGATCCGTTCTATTTCAGCCGACTGTTCAAAGAAACCAACGGCTGTACCCCCTCCGAGTATAGAAAACTCCACATAACCTCCACATGATGCACTTATAAATGAATATAAAGGCTGTCCGTGTTCAAAACGCACGGACAGCCTTTTATTTTTCCATATCCGTGATCTCGCAGACGCAAAGACGATCGCCGTCCACGGTGAAACGGACGGTATAGCCCGCGAAATCAAAACCATATACTCTTTCGGGGTCGTTTTGATAAGAGGGACGCGGATCCTGTTTCAGCACCTGGATCAGTCGGGCGCACAGAGATTCCGGCAGGCGTCCCCCCCATTTCGGCGGCAATTCCACCTGCAGTGAGTGACTGCGCAGCGGCTCGGCAAAGCCGCCGACCGCCTCCGGCCGGCAATCGGTATACGGCAGGTAGGGCTTGATATCGTAGATCGGTGTGCCGTCCATAAGATCGGCCCCCTCCACGATCAGCACGCGACCGTCTGCGGTCGTGTCACGGATCTCCAGCAGTCTGACACAGGAAAGGCCGATGGGATTCGGCCGAAAGGGCGAACGGGTGGCAAATACGCCCATGCGGGTATTGCCGCCCAGTCTCGGCGGCCGCACGGTGGGCGACCATGTGTCCCGTACCGATTCGGAAAACTCCCACAACAGCCACAGATGAGAAAAGCCATCCAGCCCGCGCAAGGCTTCGGCTTCACGATAAGGCGGCTCAAAAACGATCGTACCGGCCGTGTCCGCCAGACCGCTTTGGCGCGGAATGCCGAACTTTTCGGGAAATTCCGTGCGGATGCGGGCGATCACCCTCATGTCCATCGTCTACTCCCCTTTTCCGTCTTCTTTTGCGGCAAGTCGCTGTGCCAGCGCTTTGTCCGGCGTGACAAACGCCGTCTGATACTCCACATAGATCACCCGTCCCGGCTTGGCACCGGACGGTTTTTTCACATTTTTGGCCAGGGTGTAATCCACCGCCACCTGTGCCGAGTCGGCGGCTTTGGAGTGGGTGGCCGCCAGTATGGCCGCCTGTGAGAGGGTGCGATCCGGCGGCTGTTGCCCGTCGCAGACCACGATCACGTGGGAGCCGGCCGCGGCTTTCACATGGAACCACCAGTCGCTGCCGCGGGCTGTCTTCAATGTCAGCTGGTCGTTCTGCACGTTATTGCGCCCCACTAAAATCACAAACCCGTCATCCGAGCAAAAACGCAGAGGCCCCTGGGCAGCAGGCAATTTCTGTCGACCGCGCGGCAGTTTCAAATACCCCTGTGCGGCCAGTTCCTCCCGCAGTTCGCCCAACTCACGAAAAGTGACCGCACGGGAAAGGGCATCGAAGACCGAATCGAGATATTGCAGTTCTTCCTCCCCCGCCGCGATCTGTTCGGCCAGCACCCGCTCGGCGGTCTGCGCCTTACGGTACAGTTTGTAATATTTCTGCGCGTTCTGTGCGGCGGAAAGAGCCGGATCCAGACGCACCGTTACCGTGCGGCATTCCGGATCATAGTAATTGACCAATTCGGCAGAAGCGGCGCCTTTGGGGATCTGTCCGATGTTGGCGTTGATCAGATCGGCCTGCACCCGGTATTCGTCCCGATTGACCGAACGGGCGAGTTCCTGCCGCTGCAGTTCCAGCTTACGGGCGGTGCGATCGGTCGCATTGGTCAGCACGCGCAGGATGTCCTGTGCCCGTTGACGGCGGCGTTCGGTCGCATCCTTTTCCTCGTAAAATTCGTCCAGTACCGCCGAAAAGGTGGGCATTTCCCGCCCCACGGCGGTGAGACCGTATTGTGTAATGAGCATGAAACTGTATTCCAGCGGCGTTCCCTTCAAATCCCGCAGCGTATACGGCACCATGCGTTCGCCGGTCTCAACCGTTTCTTTGACACGCTTTAAGTAAAAGGTCAGGCGCTGCATCTCGTCTTCCGTCAGCTCATCACTGCGTTTGTCTTTGCCGCGCAGCGTCTGATAAGCCACCTCGCGGCAGACCAGCGGCGAAAGTCCGTGTACGCAGGTGAGCAGCGCTTTGGCCAGCGGCTGCGAGGGGCCACGCCGCACCAGTTCTGCCGGCAGCGTCGGCTCACAAAGTGACAGATCGCATCCATCGGCAGCGCAGGGCGGCAATTCATAGCGCAGCCCGGGCAGCACCGGACGCACCGAGGACATCTCGCTGTCCACGTGCTTGATCGCGTCGACCACCACCCCGTTCTCGTCGATCAGGATGATGTTGCTGTGCCGCCCCATGATCTCCACCGCCAGTGTCAGCCGCACGATGTCGCCGAGTTCATTGACACAGTCAAAATCAAAATACAGGGCGCGTTCCCATCCGTTTTGACGGATCCCGGTCAGGCGCCCCCCTGTCAGCCGTTTGCGCAGCAGCATACAGAACATGGGCGGCGCGGCGGGGTTTTCGGGCACGATATGGGTAAGATGCACGCGCGGCGAATTGGCGCGGGCAGACATATACACCCGCTCGCTGCCGCCGCGAAAGCGGAACAGCAGCACCAGTTCCTCCTTCGATGGCTGATGGATCTTGTCCACCCGCGCATCCGGAAGAGCCTCTGTCAGTTCCCGCCGCAGACAGGCGAGGAACGCACCGTCCAATGCCATGGTATCACCTCAAATTTCTGTTTTCACGTCCGGGGAAAGCCAGTCGTCCACACCCGCCAGTACATCGGCGATCCGTTCACGCTCCTCTGCGTATTCTTCCCGCGAGGGCAGACCGCTCAGGCGCTTTTGCAGACGGATCCGCTGCTTTTCGACAAACAGGATTCCCTCTGCCGTATGCGGCAGTTTTCCCAATACGCAGTCCGCCTCCGTAAAAGAAGGCACGGCACCGCAATAGCGGACAGACAGGACGGTATACGGATGCCCGTCCTCCTTTACCGCTGTCTCCTGCACGATAGCAAACCCGTTTTCAAAGAGGAAGCGGCGCAGTTTTTCGGGCTTTGACATGGGCTGCAGCACTAGCTGCAGCCGTGCGTCCTTCACCCACGGTGCCGCTTGCAGAATGGCGGCGATCGTCTCACCGCCCATACCGGCGATGACGATATCATCCGTTTCGCAGGACTGCACAGTCAGAAGCCCGTCCCCTACCCGCACGGATATCTTATGTTCCAACGCCGCCTCCGCCACTGCACGGCGTGCCGAGGCGGCCGGCCCTTCCCGGACATCCGAAGCGATGGCTGCCGGACATTTCCCGGTCGCGACCAGAAACACCGGCAGATAGGCGTGATCGGTGCCGATATCCGCCACACGGCTGCCGGCTCGCACAAAATCCGCCGCCGCAGTCAGACGCGGCCCGAGTTCTCTCATGCGTGTCCCCTCTTTCCAATAACAAAAGGGCTGCTGCAGCCACATTACGCGTCATGCAACAGCCCTGATGGGGTCGTTATTTGCTCATGTGTTCGTTGATCTTTTTCACCAAAGCATCACAGTCCACACCGTGTACCTCGCAGGCCTGCGCCAGCGTTTCACTGCGGGCGGAGGGGCAGCCGAGGCAGTGCATCCCCATTTCCAGGAAAAACGGCGCCGTAGTGGAATCCTTATCCAGAATATCGCCGATCAGGCTATCTTTAGTAATCATTTCCAATTCTCCTGTTCTTTTTGATTGACCCGGAATTACTATTTCCGTTTTTATTATTATAATACCATTTTCCGAAGATTGCAAGTGTTTTTAACGGCTGCGGCGATACTTTTCCTTTGTGGCCATTCCGCCGCGGATGTGCCGCTCTGCCTTGTTGAGTTCCAGCACCTCCCGCACCCGTCCGTACAGACCCGGGTCAAGCGTACGCAGCCGACAGGACACATCCTTGTGTACCGTGCTTTTGCTGATATGAAATTTTTGCGCCGCCGCCCGGACCGTCGCATTGTTTTCAATGATATATTCTCCTAAAACGACCGCGCGCTCCTCCACGACTCCTTTCATTCTCTCTGCACCTCACCTTGCTCGTGTTCTCTACACGATATGAGCAGATGCGCGGGAATATTCCCGACTATATGAGCAGATAACAAAGAGGGTCCGCAAAAAATTTTGCTCACGGCAGTTGACTTTTGGAACACAACATCTTATACTTAAAAACGACAATTATACCATAGGTTGTATATAGGAGGCTTTGCCATGCAGATCCACGGCTTTCAAAAAATGACTCTTTTGGATTTCCCGGGAAAAGTAGCCTGTACGGTGTTCACAGGCGGCTGCAATTTCCGCTGCCCGTTTTGCCACAACGCCCTGCTGGTCACCGAACTGGCCGACACGCCCGCCATTGCCGAAGATGAGGTGATCTCCTATCTTGAAAAGCGGCGCGGCCTGCTGGACGGCGTTTGCGTGACCGGCGGTGAACCGCTTCTGCAGCCGGACATTGCCGATTTCCTTACGCGGGTCAAAGATATGGGATATGCCGTCAAGCTGGATACCAACGGCAGTTTTCCGAAAAAACTGCAGGAAGTGGTGAAAGCGGGATTGGTAGATCATGTGGCAATGGACGTGAAAAACTCCCGTGAAAAATACGCCGAAACGATCGGCGTGCCCGGATATGACCTTTCCAAAGTGGAACAGAGCATCGCCTTTCTGCTTTCCGGCGCGGTGTCTTTTGAATTCCGCACCACGGTCGTAAAGGAATTCCACACCGTGGAGGATATCACTGCCATTGCCGAATGGATCCGCGGAACCAAAGCATATTTCCTGCAGAACTTTACCGATAGCGGCAACCTGATCGGTCACGATCTGCACGCCGTTTCGAAAGAAACCATGCTGAAAATACAGCAGGCCGCCGCTGTTTTCGTACCGGACGCCGCTGTGCGCGGCCTGTAATTTCTCCGGGAAATTTTACACAAGATATTGTATATTCGCTATTGACATTTGCACAATATGTGTGGTATACTGTGACACGAACTCAATATTTTGTATTAATATAAAGGAGCAGACACCATGTATAGCGTAATCAAACGTGACGGAAAAGTTGTGGATTTCAACCTTTCCCAGATCAAAAATGCGATCATCAAGGCATTCGACGCCTGCGAAAAGCAGTATCACAGCGATACGATCGATTTCCTCGTCCTGAAAGTGACGGCGGATTTCGAGCCGAAGGTGGAGGACAACAAGATCACTGTCGAAAATATTCAAGACAGCGTGGAATCCGTGCTCATCAAAGCCGGCTATGACGATGTGGCCAAGGCCTATATCGTCTATCGTCGGCAGCATGAAAAGCTCCGTAATCTCAGCAGCTCGCTGCTCGATTACAAGAAGATCGTGGATGACTATCTGCAGATCAATGACTGGCGCGTGAAAGAGAACTCCACCGTCTCCTATTCTGTCGGCGGTCTGATCCTCTCCAACTCCGGCGCCATCACGGCCAACTACTGGCTCTCCGAGGTCTATGACGATGAGATCGGCAATGCCCACCGCAATGCCGACATCCATATCCACGATCTCTCCATGCTCACCGGCTACTGCGCCGGCTGGTCGCTCAAGCAACTCATTCAGGAGGGACTCGGCGGTGTGCCCGGCAAGATCACCTCTGCCCCGGCATCCCACCTCTCCACCCTTTGCAATCAGATGGTCAACTTTCTGGGCATCATGCAGAACGAATGGGCAGGCGCGCAGGCGTTCTCCTCGTTCGACACCTATCTTGCGCCGTTCGTGAAGACCGACAACCTGTCCTACAAGGAAGTCAAGCAGTGCAACCAGTCCTTTGTCTACGGTGTGAACACACCCAGCCGCTGGGGCACGCAGGCACCCTTCTCCAACATCACGCTCGACTGGGTCGTCCCGGCCGATCTGGCGGAACTGAACTGCATCATCGGCGGCAAAGAGGTCGACTTTAAATACAAAGACTGCCAGGCGGAAATGGATATCGTCAACAAGGCCTTCATCGAGATCATGATCGAAGGTGACGCCAACGGCCGCGGCTTCCAGTATCCCATCCCCACCTATTCCATCACCCGCAATTTCGACTGGTCGGATACCGAAAATAACCGTCTGCTGTTTGAAATGACCGCCAAATACGGCACGCCGTATTTCTCCAACTATATCAACAGCGATATGGAGCCCAGCGATGTGCGCTCGATGTGCTGCCGTCTGCGTCTGGACCTGCGCGAACTGCGCAAGAAATCCGGCGGCTATTTCGGCAGCGGCGAATCCACCGGCTCGGTCGGCGTGGTCACCATCAATATGCCCCGCATCGCCTGTCAGGCGACCGACAAGGCGGATTTCTATGCCAGACTTGACAAAATGATGGATATTGCCGCGCGTTCCCTGAAAGTGAAGCGCACTGTCATCACCAGACTGATGGAAAACGGCCTGTATCCCTACACCAAACGGTATCTCGGCACCTTCAGCAACCACTTCTCCACCATTGGTCTGGTGGGCATGAACGAAGCCTGCCTGAATGCCAAATGGATCCGTGCCGACCTGACGCAGAAGGCCGCACAGGATTTCACCGCCGAGGTGCTCAACCATATGCGTGAGCGTCTGTCTGACTATCAGGAGCAGTACGGTGATCTGTACAACCTGGAAGCCACTCCCGCGGAATCCACCTCCTATCGTCTGGCCAAGCACGATGTGAAGCACTTCCCCGATATCATCACTGCCGCCAAGAACGAGGGCGACACCCCCTACTACACCAACTCCTCTCACCTGCCTGTCGGCTACACGGAGGACATCTTCACCGCGCTGGATATCCAGGACGATCTGCAGACGCTCTACACCTCCGGCACCGTGTTCCATGCATTCCTCGGCGAAAAACTCCCCGATTGGAAAGCAGCCGCCACGCTGGTGCGTAAGATCGCCGAAAACTACAAACTGCCCTATTACACCCTCTCGCCCACCTATTCCGTCTGCAAGAATCACGGCTATCTGGCCGGTGAACAGTATACCTGCCCCGAATGCGGAGAAGCCACCGAAGTGTACAGCCGCATCACCGGATAATATCGCCCGGTGCAGAACTGGAACGACGGCAAAACGCAGGAATTCAAGGATCGCCGTGTCTATGACATTGCCAATTCCCATTTGAACCATGCGGGCGTGAAGGATGCGGCACCGGTGGCCGCTGCCGCCGCACCGCAGGACTTCGGATGCGACGCCACCTATCTCTTCGCCACTGCGACCTGCCCGAACTGCAAGATCGCCTGTGCGGCTTTGGATAAAGCCGGTGTCGCCTATCAGAAGATCCTCGCCAACGAGCAGCCCGACATGGCGGAAAAATTCGGCATTCGTCAGGCTCCCACGCTGGTGATCGTGAAAGACGGCGGCATCACCAAATTTGCCGGTGTGTCGGAGATCAAAAAATTCCTGAACTGATGTAAGGTGTCATGTATGTATGATATCATCGTGATCGGCGGCGGTCCCGCCGGCCTGACGGCCGCTCTGTATGCGCGCCGTGCGAACAAAAGCGTGCTCGTCATCGAAAAAGGCACCTTCGGCGGGCAGATCACCTATTCCCCCAAGGTGGAAAATATCCCCGGCTTCAATGCGCTTTCCGGCAACGAATTTGCCGAAAAACTGGTGGATCAGGTGTTGGCGCAGGGTGCCGACATGGAATCCTGTGAGGTCACCGCTATCCGGGACGGAGAGGTCAAAACGGTCATTACCGAAGACGGTGAATTTACCGGCCGGGCGGTGATCGTGGCCACCGGCGCCCGTCACCGTCTGCTCGGTCTGCCCAACGAGGAAGCGCTGATCGGCGAAGGGATCTCCTTCTGCGCCGTGTGCGACGGAGCGTTTTATAAAGGCCGCACCGTCGGTGTGGTGGGCGGCGGCAATTCCGCTTTGCAGGAGGCTATCCTGCTGGCCGATCTCGCCGAAAAAGTCTATGTGATACAGAATCTGGACGACCTCACCGGCGAAGCGAAGTTATGCGAACAGTTGCGTGCCAAGCCGAACGTGGAGATCCTGACCGGCACGTTAGTGGATGCGGTTTTGGGCGAATCGGAACTGCGCGGTGTCCGTATCCGCCGCACAGCCGACGGTCACACAGATGAACTGGCGCTGGACGGTCTGTTCATCGCCATCGGGCTTGTGCCGCAGAATGAGGCGTTTGCCGATGTACTGCCGCTGGATGCACGCGGATATGTGGATGCCGACGAACGGTGCCTGACAGATCGCAAGGGGCTGTTCGTGGCAGGCGACTGCCGGAAAAAGGCAATTCGCCAGGTCACCACGGCCGCAGCCGACGGCGCCGTCGCCGCGCTGGCCGCGTGCGAATATATCGATTCACTTGAATAAGCAAAAAGTGTCCCGCTGAAGATCGTTTCAGCGGGACACTTTTCATAAAACGATCCCCTGCGGCAGCACTGCAGGGGATCGTTAGATTGTTTTACGCTTCCGGCACCGGGGGCGTAGGCACAGCGGTGCGCTTCATCATGCGGTCGAATTCCTCGCCGCTCAGCTTTTCGTGGTCGATCAGATAGCTCGCGACCTCGTGCAGCTGGTTCAGATGCTCGGAAAGCTTGCGCCGCGTCTCGGCAAAGCCGTGTTCGATCAGCGCATTGATCTCCTCGTCGATCTTCCCGGCGATCTCTTCGGAATAATTACGGGTATGGCCGAAATCGCGGCCGAGGAACACTTCGTCGTTGGAAGAGCCAAATACCATCGGACCCAACTTGTCGCTCATGCCGTATTTGGTCACCATGCTCCGGGCAATATCGGTCGCCCGCTCCAGATCATTGGAAGCACCGGTGGAAATGTCCTCCAGCACCAGCATCTCCGCCACACGGCCGCCCAAAAGGGTTTCGATCTGTTCGCACATCTCACCGCGCAGGCGGTAAGAACGGTCTTCCTGCGGCAGATACATCGTGTAGCCGCCCGCCATACCGCGCGGGATGATGGAGATCTCATGCACGGGATCCTGTGTGGGACAATAGTAGGTGACCACCGCGTGGCCGGCCTCGTGATAGGCGGTCAGGCGCTTTTCCTTATCCGTCATCAGATGGCTGCGCTTTTCGGTGCCCATCACCACCTTGATGGTGGCTTCCTCGATCTCCTGCATGGTGATGGAGTGCAGATCACGGCGGGCAGCCAGCAGAGCCGCCTCGTTCAGCAGATTTTCCAGATCGGCACCGGTAAAGCCGGCAGTAGACTTGGCAATGGTGGAAAGTTCCACGTCGGGTGCCAGCGGCTTACCGCGGGCGTGCACCTTCAAAATCTCCTCGCGCCCCTTCTGATCGGGGTAATTCACCACGATCTGCCGGTCAAAACGGCCGGGACGGGTCAGTGCGGGATCAAGGATATCCGGCCGGTTGGTGGCGGCGATCATGATGACGCCCTCATTGGCACCGAAGCCGTCCATTTCGACCAGCAACTGGTTGAGCGTCTGTTCGCGTTCGTCATGGCCGCCGCCCAGACCGGCGCCGCGCTGACGGCCGACCGCATCGATCTCGTCAATGAAGATGATGCAGGGGGAATTTTTCTTGGCCTGTTCAAACAGGTCACGCACACGGGAAGCGCCCACGCCGACATACATTTCCACGAAATCCGAGCCGGAAATGGAGAAAAACGGTACATCGGCTTCGCCGGCCACCGCACGTGCCAGCAGTGTTTTACCGGTTCCGGGAGGGCCCACAAGCAAAACGCCCTTGGGCACACGGGCACCGAGTTCGGTGAATTTCTTGGGGGATTTTAAGAATGTGACGATCTCGCGCAGTTCTTCCTTTTCCTCGTCGGCACCGGCCACATCGGCAAAGGTGGTCTTGCGTTTTTCGTCCGAAGGCATCTTGACGCGCGCCTTGCCGAAACCCATCATTTTGCTGCCGTCCAGCGAGCCCATCGAGCGGCGCATCATCACCCACATGGCGATCATCAGGCCGATGATGAGCAGTGACGGCAGCAGGCTGACCAGCCACGACAGCTCCTTAACAGGCAGATAATTGTATTTCACACCGTTCTCGCCGATATAGTCGTGGATATCGGTGATAAAGAGGTTGATATCCGGAACGGTATAGGTCAGTTTGCCTTTATTTTCGGTCAGGCCCTTAAACACATTCTCCTGCTCGCTCCAATATTTCTCACGCAGCAGAATGGTGGCCTTGGCAGAGTTCAGGTCCAGTTCAAAAGATTCGACCTTATCCTCACGAAACAGGTCAACATACTGAGAATACACCGTGCTGCTTTTGGCACCGTTTCCGCCGACGACCATCCACACGATCAATACGACAAAAATCAGCCCGATGAACGGGAGCAGCAGATTTCGGATGGTTTTACCGAAGTCATTGTGATTTTGATTCATAGGATCCATCTCCTTTCGCCGAAGCCTGCCAATTACTTTTCGTAAACAGAAGGCTTCAAAATGCCGATGTACGGCAGGTTACGGTAACGCTCCGCATAATCCAGACCGTATCCGACGATAAAGGCATCGGGGATCCGGAAGCAGCGATAATCCGGAGTAATATCCGCTTTGCGGCGTTCGGGCTTATCCAGCAGTGTGCAGATGCGGATGCTGCGCGGATTGCGGGCCGAAAGCGTCTTTTTCAGGTACGACAAGGTGACGCCGGAATCCAGGATATCCTCCACGATCAGCAGATCCTTGTCCTGCAGCGGACCGTCCAGATCTTTGATCAAGCGTACTTCGCCGCTTGTTTTGGTACCGTTTCCGTAACTGGAAACAGCCAAAAAGTCGATGTTGCAGGGAATGGTAATGGCGCGCATCAAGTCAGCCATAAACACAAGTGACCCCTTCAGCACAGCCACCATGAACAGGTTTTTCCCCGCATAGTCGACGCTGAGCTTTTGACCGAGCTCCTTTACCGCCTTTTGCAGGTCTTCTTCCGTATAGAGGATTTCCGATATATCCGGATGCATACCTCATCTTCCTTTCTTATCAACAATAAATATTACCAAAATCCGCTGCGTGGACGGTGTGATCGCCACGCGTTCGTCGCAGCCGAGGCCGACGACCAGTGCGATCCCCTGCTCATCCTCAATGACCGGAATACGGTCACGCAGGGCGGCAGGGATCCGCTCTTCATTCATGAATTTTTTCAGCGTCTTGCGTCCGCCGCGCCGGTAAGGTGTATACACATCCCCTGTCTTTCGGCTCCGTACAGACGCAACACCTTGTATTTTATCATAGTCGCACGTGAATTGTAATAAAATTTTATGAATTTTTTGTTCATTTTCAAATTTTTTTCGATCCCAAACCTCCGCACGGTAGGTGTCGGTACCGAATGAGTACACGCCGCCGTCCTCCAAAGGGCGGCTTACCGGTGTCTCAATATCGGATTCGACCGAAAAGTAGTTCTGCTTCACACTTGCGGTAACATCGCGGGAAAGCGCAACAGCGCCGCCGCTTGTCAGCAGTGCTTCCAGCTGCTGCAGCTGACGTGTATCACAGGTGATTCCCGCTTCATCCGATACGATCTGCCGCAGCACACGGGCACGTAAAGCAGTCGGCAGCGCACGGAGCTTTTCGGCGTCATAGGCTCCGCGCAGCGCTGCTTGCGTGATAGCCGCAGCAGTTGCGGCCTGCCAGTATTCCTCATCGGCGCGCACCGTGTCCGCCAGACGGCAGATAGCCTCATTCGCTTGAGAATTGATTTTGTAAAGTTCCGGTACTACACAGTTACGGATACGGTTGCGGGCAAAAGACACATCGCTGTTGGTGCTGTCGGTCACAAACGGCAGCGCTGTTTGTTCACAATATGCCTCGATCTCTTCCCGACTGCAGGTGAGCAGCGGGCGAATGATCCGTCCGCGCACAGGCCAAATGCCGCAAAGCCCGGCCGTACCGGTGCCGCGCACCAGATGGAGCAGCACCGTTTCGGCGTTGTCGTTTTGATTATGAGCCACGGCGATACGGTCGAATCCGTTTTCGTCGGCTACCTTATCAAAGAACGCATAGCGCATCGCCCGGCCGGCCTCTTCGATGCCGCAGTGCCGCCGCTTGGCCTCGCCGGCCACATCCACGTGACTGACGAAAAACGGGAC
>JAZRVU010000113.1:0-8520 GCA_045599305.1 Acutalibacteraceae bacterium
GCGAAGACGCCCTCATTTCTCTCGTTCTCCCTTTTTCATTTCTTCGTTAGCGCAGTTGCTCCGCAACTGCTTGCGACTTCATTCCTTCATTAGCCCGTCAGGGCGTCTTCATTTTCGGCGCGTTACGAAAACGCTTCAAAATACTTCCTTATCAGCACGCGCCGAAAGGGTGCCGCTTTTTTATTGTTCGCCCTTACCGAGCATTTGCTGTACGCGGTAGTAGGCCTCTTTGGGCTGTGCCGGATTATTGTTTTGGTCGGTGTGGACGATGCCGAAGTGTGCCTCGCCGTCATAGGAGCCGCGCTCGATAGAGGGCTGGTCGAGCAGCTCATAGATGATGGCGCCGAGCATTTTATCGGTGTCCAGATTGTCGATGGCAACAAGGAATGCGGCAAGCCAGTCTGCCTCTTCCTTTTCACTGGCCAGGCGGTCACGGAAGGGATAGTTGCATTCGACGACGAAGAACTCGCAGTCGGGGAATTCCTCCTCCAGCATATTGAAGAACTTGTTGTAGTCCCAGATCTCATAGTTATCCACGCCGATGACATCCCATGTCAGGCCGGCCGCCTGATAATATTTCAGCATGATATAGTGGCGGGCGCTGATATTGATGCAGGTCTTGCCGGTGTGAGAATAGGAGTTGAAGGCCTCCAGCGCCACCGTCATTTTGTGTACGGCGATCGAAACGCGGTTGGGGTTGTAATAACCGGTGCTCATGCCCGTCCAGTCGGTGGCGTTGTACAGGCCGCCGGTATCCGCCATCGAGCACCAGATATCGGTCTCGTTGAAGATCTGGAAGAATTCGATGTCGTTGCCGAAGGTCTTGGCGGTGTAGGCCATGCGGGCGGCAATGTCCTGATCGCTGCCATTGAAATTATCCATCACCAGCATGAACTGCATCCCCGCGGCGTGGCACTTGTTCACCACACTGCGCAGATAGGCGGCATCGTTGTCGTTGGCGGGGTTGTAGTTGAAGCGGAAGACGGTGCTGCCCATGTCGGCGGAAAGCTTGATGATCTGGTCGATGTTTTCCGGTTTGTAGGCGGGGTAGCCCTTGTGGTGCGCGTTGACGCCCCACAGCTTATCCTCGCTCAGCCGATAGGTGGAGTAGTCGATCGGCTCCGGCTCCGGTTCGGGCTCGGGCTCGGGCAGCGGCTCATAGGGGAACTCGTCGATCAGCCCGGCATAGTATTGCAGGATGAGGCGGGCGTCGGTGGAGTCCACCCGGCGCTCGCCGGTCACGTCGGTGAAGAAGAAATAGATATCGTCCTTCGCGATCAGCCCGGCATAGTATTGCAGAGCCAGACGGGCGTCGGTGGAATCGACACGGCCGTCCATGTTCGCGTCGCCGAGGAGCAGTTCGGCGCCGGTGTGCAGACTGAGACCGCCGGCCGGCGAGAACAGCAGGACAGTGATCAGCAGACAGGAAAGGATCTTTTTCATGTGTACCCTCCGTTATTCGGCATCAGCGCCACGGCCGAGCATTTGCTGCACGCGGTAGTACGCCTCTTTGGGCGTGGAAGGGTTGTTGTTTTGGTCGGTGTGCACAAGGCCGAAGTGTGCCTCGCCGTAATAGTCGCCCTTTTCCAGCGAGGGCTGGTCGAGCAGTTCGTAGATGATGGCGCCGAGCACCCGCTCATTGTCCAGACTGTCGACCAGCAGCAGGAAGTTCTCCAGCCAGTCGGCCTCCTGCGTTTCGGTGGCGTACCCGTCCAAAAACGGATAATTGCATTCGGCGATGATGAACTCGTAGTCGGGGAATTCTTCGCCCAGCATATTGCAGAAGTTGTTGAAGTCCCAGGCCTCATATTTGTCCATGCCGATGACGTCCCACGAGAGGCCGGCCTCCACGTAATACTGCATCATCACATAGTGGCGGGCACCGAAATTGATGCAGATCTTGCCGGTGTAGGGCTGTGATTTGAACGCTTCCAGTGCCACCGTCATCTTGTGCACGGCGATCTTTACCCGCTCGGGATTGTAGTAATCACGGGTCATGCCGGTCCAGTCGGTGATGTTGTAATAACTGCCGTCATCGTTTTTGGAGCACCAGATATCGGTCTCGTTGAAGATCTGGAAGAACTCGATATCCTTGCCGAAGGTCTTGGCGGTGAAGGACATACGGGCGGCGATCTCCTGATCGGTGCCGCCAAAATCGTCCAGCACCAGCATGAACTGCATCCCCGCCGCATGGCATTTATCCACGATGCTGCGCAGGTAGGCGGCGTCACTGTCGGTGCGGGGATTGTAGTTGAAGCGGAAGATGTTGCTGCCCATGTCGGCGGCAAGCCCGATGATCTGATCGATGTTTTCCGCTTTGTAGGCGGCAAAGCCCTTGTGGTGCGCGTTGACGCCCCACAGCTTATCCTCGCTGAGCACCCGTCCGGGTTCCGGCTCGGGTTCCGGCTCGGGCTCCGGCTCGGGCTCCGGCTCATAGGGGAACTCGTCGATCAGCCCGGCATAATATTGCAGGATGAGACGGGCGTCGGTCGAGTCCGCCGCGCCGTCACCGCTCACATCGGCCGCGGACACGTCTATCGCGTCTTCGCCGATCTTTCGGGCGTAGTATTGCAGGATGAGGCGGGCATCGGTGGAGTCGGCGGCACCGTCGCCGTTCACATCGCCGAGCGTCTGCGTGGCAAAGACCGGCACGGCGCTGCAGCACAAGAGGACGGCCGCCGCCAGCAGGCAGGCAAGCGTTCGTTTCATAGTGATTTCCTTTCGTACGGATCAAAAAATTCGCAAAATACCACAATATGATTATAACACAGGCAGGTCAACAGAGCAAGGAACATTTTTTATAAATATTATTTCCCGCTCTTGTGAAAAAAGACATAGATAAAAGCCAAACGGGCGTCTGTTCATGTGAACAGACGCCCGTTGCGCTCTATTATCAGTACGCGATCTTTTCGCGCAGGTAATCGGTCAGTTTGTCGATGGCGATGCGCTCCTGCTGCATGGTGTCGCGGTCGCGCACGGTGACACAGCCGTCGGTCTCGCTCTCGAAGTCATAAGTGATGCAGAACGGGGTGCCGATCTCGTCCTCGCGGCGATACCGCTTGCCGATGGAGCCGGCATCGTCGAAGTCCACCATGAACTCGCGCGCCAGCGTGTCGTGCACCTTCAGCGCCTGCTCGCTCAGCTTCTTGGAAAGCGGCAGCACGGCGGCCTTGAAGGGGGCCAGCGCCGGATGCAGATGCAGCACCACGCGGGTGTCCTTTTCGTCGATCTGCTCCTCGTCGTAGGCATCGCAGACGAAGGCGAGCAGCACACGGTCGGCGCCCAGCGAGGGCTCGATGACGTAAGGCACATACCGCTCGTTGGTCTCGGGATCGAAATAGTCGAGCTTCTGGCCGGAGTGGTCGCTGTGCTGATTCAGGTCATAGTCGGTGCGGTCGGCCACGCCCCACAGCTCGCCCCAGCCGAACGGGAACAGGAACTCGAAGTCGGTCGTCGCCTTGGAGTAGAAGGCCAGCTCCTCTTTCGCGTGGTCGCGCAGGCGCAGGTTTTCGTCACGGATGCCGAGATTCAGCAGCCACTGATGGCAGTAGTTCTTCCAGTAGTCGAACCATTCGAGATCCGTGCCGGGCTTGCAGAAGAACTCCAGTTCCATCTGCTCGAATTCGCGGATGCGGAAGATGAAGTTGCCGGGGGTGATCTCATTGCGGAAGCTCTTGCCCACCTGCGCCACACCGAAGGGGATCTTTTTGCGGGTGGTGCGCTGGATGTTGGCGAAGTTGACAAAGATGCCCTGTGCCGTTTCGGGGCGCAGGTACAGTTCGCTCTTGGCGTCCTCGGTCACGCCCTGGAAGGTCTTGAACATTAGGTTGAACTGGCGGATATCGGTGAAGTTGTGGCCGCCGCAGTCGGGGCAGGCGATGTTGTTTTCGCGGATGAAGGTCATCATGCGCTCGTTCGTCCAGCCGTCGGCCGCCTCGCCGGTGAAATCCTCGATCAGCTTATCCGCGCGGTGACGGGATTTGCAGTCCTTGCAGTCCATCAGCGGGTCGGAAAAGCCGCCCACGTGACCGGAGGCCACCCACACCTCGGGATTCATCAGGATCGCGCTGTCCAGCCCGACGTTGGTGGGGCTCTCCTGCACGAATTTTTTCAGCCACGCCTTTTTGATGTTGTTTTTCAGTTCCACGCCCAGCGGGCCGTAGTCCCACGAGTTGGCCAGGCCGCCGTAGATATCGGAGCCGGGATATACAAAGCCGCGCCCCTTGCACAGGGCGACGATTTTTTCCATGGTCTTTTCGGTGTTCAGCATACGGATGACCGTCCTTTCGCAAATAACTTACACTTAATAATAATCAAAAAACCGACAATTGTCAATGGGTCGGCGGGATTTTGGCCGCTATCCGGGCGGTTATTTTTTGCCGGCGGCCATAATTCGCGAAAAAACGGTTGCAATTTCGGCCCGAAGCGTATATAATAAAGACAACATCGCGTGCTTTGGGGCATACGGATGGATTGGTCCTGCGCGACGGGCCGCCGTGAACCATGTCAGGCGGGGAACCGAGCAGCATTAAGCGGTTGGTTCCGTGCGCCGCAGGTAACTGGTCTGTCCGTATGCCCGAGGGCGCGCGATTTTTCAAAAAAGGAGGGTGCCCTATGTATCAGGTACTGTATCGCAAGTGGCGGCCGCGCACATTTTCGGATGTCTACGGTCAGCCCACCGTGACCACCGCACTGCGCAACGAGCTGCGCACCGGCCGCGTGGCACACGCCTACCTGTTCACCGGCTCCCGCGGGACGGGCAAGACCACCTGCGCCAAAATTCTGGCCAAAGCGGTCAACTGTCTTGACCCGCGTGACGGCGACCCCTGCGGTGAGTGCGCCATCTGCCGCGGCATCGACGACGGCTCCATTTTAGATGTGGTGGAGATCGACGCCGCCTCCAACAACGGTGTGGACAATATCCGCGATCTGCAGGACGAGGCCGGCTTCACGCCGGTGACTGCCAAATACCGTGTGTACATCATCGACGAAGTGCATATGCTCTCCGCGGGCGCGTTCAATGCACTGCTCAAAACGCTGGAGGAGCCGCCGGCACACGTGATATTCGTGCTGGCCACCACCGAGGTGCACAAGCTGCCCGCCACCATCCTCTCCCGCTGTCAGCGGCTCGATTTCGGGCGGATACCGGCGGCGGATATCGCCGCCCGCCTGCACTATGTGGCCGATCAGGAGCAGTTCACCCTTACCGACGAGGCCGCCATGCTGCTCGCCCGTCTGGCGGACGGTGCCCTGCGGGATGCGCTTTCACTTCTGGATCAGTGCCTGTCCCGTTCGCAGGAGGTCACCGTGGAAACGGTCACCGCCGCGGTGGGGCTGGCCGGCCGGGACTATCTGTTCGAGTTGTCCGCCGCCGTGCGCGGCGGGCAGGGTGCGCAGGCGCTCGTCATTCTCGATCGCCTCTATGCCGCCTCCTGCGATATGGAACGGCTGTGCGTGGAGATGATCGACTTTTACCGCAATCTGATGATCCTCAAAAGCGTGAAGGATGCCGGGGAACTGGTCATCGCCTCCGAGGCGGAACTGGCGCAGCTGCGTGCCGAAGCCGACGGCTATGACCTGACGGCGATCCTGCACGGCATGGATCTGTTGCAGTCGGCGCTTGAGCGGCTGCGCGGCGGCACCTCCCGCCGGGTGGAGATGGAGATGGCGCTGATGCGTCTGTGCACGCCGTCACTGGATACGGAGGCCGCCGCTCTGCTGCGGCGGATCAAGGCGGTGGAGGATGCCCTGCGCAGCGGCGCGGCGATGGCGGCCGCACCGCAGCCCGCACCCGCGGCGGTACGGGAGGCACCGGCCGTCGTGCCGCAGGCGGCACCCGCGCCCGCGGCTCCTGTTGTGGTCGAGCCTGCGGCGGACGAGGGGGAGGAACAGCCCTTCCCGCAATGGACAGAGGTGCTTGATGCACTGCGCACCTCCTGCGCACCGTTGTTCGGTGCGCTGGTCGGCTCCGAAGCCGTGCTGCGGGGCGACCGACTGCTGATCGTGACCGATAATGAAATGTTCCGCGGGCTGGTCTCGCAGGATAACAATAAGCAAAAATTGCTGTCTGCCGTGCGGGCGGTCACCGGGCGCAACCTGCGCATCGGTCTGCGCAAAGCCACTGCCGCCGCACCGGCGGCAGCCGCGGATCCGCTCACCGCATTTCTGCGGGAAAGCCGGGAGCGCGGCGTCAATGTGACGGAAGAATAAAAAAGGAGATAGGATCATGAAAGCAAGATTACCGCAAGGCATGGGCGGCGGCCCGAGCAATATGCAGGGGATGCTCAAACAGGCCCAGAAGATGCAGGAGGATATGGCGCGCGTTCAGGAAGAACTCGCCGCCACTACCTATAGCGCCACCGTCGGCGGCGGCATGGTCACCGCTACGGTGGACGGCACGCACGAGGTGAAAGAACTGACCATCCAGCCCGACGCGGTGGATCCCGATGACGTGGAGATGCTCTGCGATCTGGTCATGGCCGCCGTCAATGAGGCGATCCGCAAGGCGGCCGCCGATTCGGAAGAAAAAATGGGAGCAGTCACCGGCGGCATGAGTATGCCCGGCCTGTTCTGATAAGGGGGCGGGCGAGTGGCCTATACGGTAGCGCCGCTGGAGCGGCTGATCGAACAACTGGAGCGGTTGCCCAGTATCGGGCACAAGACCGCCTGCCGGCTGGCGTTTTATCTGCTCGGCGCCGATCGTGCCGTTGCAACGGAGTTCGTGGACGCGATCACCGATGCACGCGAAAAGATCCACGAGTGCGGCATCTGCTGCAACCTCACCGACGGCGAGACCTGTCCGGTCTGCCGCGCCGGCAACCGCGACCGCAGTGTGATCTGCGTGGTGGAGGATCCCCGCGATGTCATCGCACTGGAGCGCGCCCATGATTATAACGGCCTCTATCATGTGCTGCACGGCACCATTTCGCCCATGGACGGTGTGGGCCCCGATGCCATCCGCATCAAGGAACTGCTGCCCCGCGTGGCGGACGAGCAGGTGAAGGAGATCATCATGGCGACCAATCCCACCGTCGAGGGGGAGGCCACCGCTTTGTACATCGCCAAACTGCTCAAGCCCTTCGGCGTGCGCGTCACCCGCCTGGCCTACGGCATCCCCGTGGGCGGCGATCTCGAGTATGCCGACGAGGTCACACTGCGCCATTCGCTCGAAGGCCGCAGCGAACTATAATATATTATACATTATATAAAGGAGGTGCCGCATATGGAAAAACGGGAGACCACCAAAACGATCGCCACCAACAAAAAGGCCTATCACGATTACTTCATCGAGGAGCAGGTGGAAGCCGGTATCGAGCTGTGCGGCACCGAGGTGAAATCGCTGCGCCGCAACGGCGCCAATCTGAAAGACGCCTGGTGCGCTATCGACGGCGGTGAGATGTTCGTCAATGGTATGCACATCAGCCCCTATGAGCAGGGGAACATCTTCAACAAGGATCCGCTGCGTCCTCGCCGTCTGCTGCTGCACAAGCGGGAGATCATGCGGTTCATGGGGCTCACCAAGCAGCAGGGGCTCACCCTCATCCCGCTGTCGCTTTATTTCAAGGGCTCGCGGGTGAAGGTGCAGGTCGGCCTGTGCCGCGGCAAGAAACTGTATGATAAACGCGACGATGCCGCCCGTCGGGATATGAAGCGCGAGGCGGAACGCGCGCTGAAAGAGCACAATGCCCGGTAATTGTTGCCAAAACACCCGAAAGAGACCCGAAAAGTCGTTTTCGGGTCTCTTTTTGCCCTCGAAAGTCTACAATTTGTAATAAAACCGTCGAAAAATACGGCAAAAAAGAAAAGCGAAAAAAACTCAAAAAAATTTGAAAAAAAGGGTTGACAAACGGAACGGGATTTGGTATTATAATCAAGCGCTCTGCGGACGGGGGGTCAAAACCCCGGGGCCAAAGAGGGCGTGAGGACCTTGAAAATTAAACAACGTAAAGACGAAAAGAAACACACTACCCGTTAATTCGCAGTTCCGGTAGGAACTGCAAGTAACCGGAAACGGAGGTCGGTGAAAATCCGACCAAACACGCTATGCGTGAAGATGAGCATAACAAATGCTCTGAGAATGATTAGAACTGTGAAAACGGTTTTGATACCATTTTTAGAGAGTTTGATCCTGGCTCAGGACGAACGCTGGCGGCGTGCCTAACACATGCAAGTCGAACGGAGATATCAGAGCTTGCTTTGATATCTTAGTGGCGGACGGGCGAGTAACGCGTGAGCAACCTGCCCTTCAGTGGGGGACAACAGTTGGAAACGACTGCTAATACCGCATAACGTATTCTGGCGGCATCACCGGAATACCAAAGGAGCAATTCGCTGAAGGATGGGCTCGCGTCCGATTAGATAGTTGGTGAGGTAACGGCCCACCAAGTCGACGATCGGTAGCCGAACTGAGAGGTTGATCGGCCGCATTGGGACTGAGACACGGCCCAGACTCCTACGGGAGGCAGCAGTGGGGGATATTGCACAATGGGGGAAACCCTGATGCAGCAATGCCGCGTGAGG
>JAZRVU010000114.1:0-5486 GCA_045599305.1 Acutalibacteraceae bacterium
GAAATGAGGGCGTCTTCGCTTCATCAGGTGCGAAGCACCGTCTTCATTAACGAGCGAAGCGAGTGACTTCATTAGTTGCGACTTCATTCAAAAATATTGATTTGATAAAAAACAACATCATTTCGACGTAAGCCCGACGTCGTTCGGAAATGATATAGTATTCCCCTGCTTGTTACGCTGCGAGACAAAAATACCTGTCGATCGGAGATTTCTCTCTTTTCGGCAGGTATTTTCATTTACTTCTTTATGCACCTGTGTCTTTCGGAAGGGTGCCGTTCTTTTTTTGATTCACTTGCGGGAAGCCAGCAGCTGACGGATCTTCTCGTGCGGGTCGATGATGACGCTCGCCGACATATCGTGGTTCATGGCCGCGATGAAATAGGCGATGTACTTCGACACATCCACCTCGTGGAACCACGGGCGGGAGAGCAGCTCGGGCGAGCGGTAGGTGAGGTTGGTGCCCAGCACGCCGTCGACGATACCGTCGGCATAGGCCTTGTCGAAGGTGTCAAGGCCGTTGGTGAAGATGGCGTAGGTCGCATAGGTGAAGATGCGGCGGGCGTTGCGCTTTTTCAGCTCATAGGCGATATCCAGCATGGATTCACCGGAGGAGATGATATCGTCCGCGATGAATATGTCCTTACCCTCCACCGGGTTGCCCAGATATTCGTGGGCGACGATGGGGTTGCGGCCGTTAACGATGCGGGAATAGTCGCGGCGCTTATAGAACATACCGAGATCCACGCCCAGCACGGAGGCGTAGTACATATTGCGGGCCATGGCGCCCTCGTCGGGGCTGATGATCATGAGGTGGTCGCGGTCTTCCTTAATGTCGGGGAAGTCACGGAAGAGGCGTTTCAAGACCTGATAGGTGGGCATCACATTATCAAAGCCCATCAGCGGCACGGCGTTCTGCACGCGGGGATCGTGGGCATCGAAGGTAACGATGTTTTCCACGCCCATCGCCTGCAGTTCCTGCAGCATCACCGCGCAGTCCAGCGACTCGCGGTAGCTGCGGCGGTGCTGACGGCCGCCGTAGAGGATCGGCATCACGACATTGATGCGGTGCGCCTTGCCGCCCGCCGCCTGGATGATGCGCTTGAGGTCCTGATAGTGATCGTCCGGCGACATGGCGTTCTTGCGGCCGAACAGCTTATAATCGCAATCGTAGTTGCCCACATCAACGAGCAGATAGAGGTCATCACCGCGGATACTCTCTTTGATGAGGCCCTTGCCGTCACCCGAGGCGAAGCGCGGGCACTCCGACTCGACGAGGAAGGTGTCCTCGGCATAAAAACTGCCGGCGGCCCAGGAGGTCAGATAATAATTGATCTTCTCGGCCAATTCCTCGGTGCCGCGCATCGGCACCAGACGCAGCGGAGCCACCCGATTCCCCATGTGGAAGAAGTTTTCACTTGTGATATTTTCCGACAAAACAACCGCCTCTTTCTCTACACCGAAAATGTTCCGGATTTTTTCAATATCATATTAACACAAATCGGGACGAATGTAAAGGCCGTAAAGGCGGCAAAAAGGGAAAATTTCCGCCGCTTTTCAAAAAAAGTATTGTCTTTTTTGGAAATACTATTTATACTAAATGACGGATATGACGGTAAAGGAGATGAGGGCATGGAGGAACAGGCGACCGAGCGGGAGCGGGTCGTGCTGGCGGCGGTGGACACCGGCGCCTATGATATGGAGGCGGCGCTGGCCGAACTGCGCGAGCTGGTGGACACCGCCGGCGGTGACGTGGCGGCCATCGTGGTGCAGCGGCGGGAATCGCCCGACCGCGGGGGCTATCTCGGCTCCGGCCGCATTCAGGAGCTGGCCGAGACCTGCACCCACTGCGAGGCCGACCTCGTGGTGGTGGACGACGAACTCACCTCCGTGCAGCAGCGCACTCTGGAGGATGCCCTCCCCTGCCGCGTGGTGGATCGCACCATGCTGATTCTGGATATTTTCGCCGCCCGCGCCCGCTCGGCCGAAGGGCGGCTGCAGGTGGAACTGGCGCAACTGCAATACCGCCTGCCCCGCCTGATGGGGCAGGGTACCGGCCTGTCGCGTCTGGGCGGCGGTATCGGCACCCGCGGCCCCGGCGAAAGCAAACTGGAAAGTGACCGCCGCCACATCCGCCGACGCATCGCTGCGCTGAAGGCGGAACTGGAAGAGGTGGATCGCCGCCGCACCGAGCACCGTGCCCGCCGCCGCAAGGACGGCTACTGCTCGGTGGCCATCGTGGGCTATACCAACGCGGGCAAATCCACCCTGCTCAACGCCCTCACCGATGCGGGCGTACTGGCGGAGGACAAGCTTTTCGCCACTCTCGACCCCACCGTGCGTGCCCTGCGTCTGCCCGACGGGCGGCATGTGATGCTGTCCGACACTGTCGGCTTCGTGCGGCGGCTGCCGCACCATCTGGTGCAGGCGTTCCGCTCCACATTGGAAGAAGCGGTGGAGGCGAACGTGATTTTGAACGTATGCGATGCCTCCAGCGACGAGGCGGCGGAGCATCTCGCCGTCACCCGCTCGCTGCTCACCGAACTGGGCTGTGCCGAGCAGCCGATCATCACCGTGATGAACAAGTGCGACCGGCTGGCCGTGCTGCCCGATGACATCGGCCCGTGTGTGTGCATCAGCGCCCGCACCGGTGCCGGACTGCCGCAACTGCTGGAGGCGATCACCGCCGCGCTCCCGCCCGACAGGCGGCGGGTCACCCTGCTGCTCCCCTTCTCGAAAGGGGCGCTGGCGGAGGAATGCCGCCGGGACGGAGCAGTGGAATCGGAGGAATATGTGCCGGAAGGCCTGCGCATGACCGTCACCCTCGGCCTGCGCCTTCTGGATCTGACAAAGGAGTACCAGCTGGATGAGCACTAAAGCCCGTATCGCGGTGCTGGATGAACTGCGCGGCCTGTGCGTCGTGCTCATGGTGATCCACCACGCGTGCTACACACTCGGCTATTATATGGACGTGGCCGTCTGCCGCGAGTTGTTCGTGTGGATGGGGTATTTCAGCCCGCTGTTCGCCGGCATTTTCATCACCCTGTGCGGCTTCTGCTGCACCCTGTCACACAACAACCCTCGCCGCGGCGGACTGATCCTGTTGGTGGCCGCCGGCATTTCCGCCGTGATGGCGATCGGCTTCCCGGACGATGCCATCTGGTTCGGCGTGCTGCATCTGCTGGGCTGCTGCGTGCTGCTCTTTGCTCTTTGCCGCCGCCCGCTCGGGCGGGTGCCCGCGTGGGTGGGCATCGCCGTCTGCGCGGTGCTGTTCGTGCTGTGCTATGACCTGCCGGTGCAGGGCGGTGTGGGCTATTTCGGCCTGCGGGGCGTGTGGCGTGTAGCCGTGCCGGAGACGATCGCCCGGCAGCCGTGGCTCTACCCGCTGGGGCTCGGGCGGCTGCCCGGCTCGCAGGGGGACTACTATCCCCTGCTGCCGTGGATGTTCCTCTTCTTCATCGGCACCTTTCTCGGCCGCTTTGCCGACCGTATCCCCGAAAGTCTGCGCCGCTCCCATGTGCGGCCGCTCGCCTTTGTGGGGCGGCACGCGCTGTGGGTCTATATCCTGCATCAGCCGGTCATTTACGGCGTGAGCCTGCTGATTTCTTTTCTTTTGTGAACAGACTTCTGATCCCGATATATAAAAGCAGTACGCCGAATCCGCGGCGCAGCCAGTCGGTGGGCAGCACGCCCGAAAGGAACGCGGCGGCTGCCGCGGCGGCCACGCCGGCCAGCGCCGCCGGCCACCACGCCTCGCGCTTGACCAGTCGGTGCCGGATGTGCGAGATCAGCGCCACCGGTGTGCAGCACAGAAAATAGAGCAGATTGATCCCGGCGGCCGTGCGCTGCTCCATCCCCATCACCGCGGTGAGCCAGAGCAGCAGCAGGGTGCCGCCGCCCACGCCGCAGCCGCTGCACACACCGGCCGCCGCCCCTACCAAAAACATCAGCCATTTCATAACAGCAGCACCGCCCTTACCCCGCCATAGAGCAAAAAGAGCGCGAACGCCCGGCGCAGCCACACCACCGGCAGGCGGCGAAACACCGGCCCGGCCAGCACACCGCCCACCACGCCGCCGAGCAGATACGGCCATGCGCCCGTCACCCGTACGCCGCCGTGCAGCGTATAGACCGAAAAGGACACCAGCGCCACCGGCACCATCACCGCCATGGCGGTGGCAAAAGCGGCTTTTTCCGGCAGTTTCAGCCATCGCGTGAACAGCGGCACCAAAATCAGCCCGCCGCCCGCGCCGAAAAGGCCGTTTGCCACACCGGCGGCCGCTCCGATCAGCGCCGCTTTCCATTTTTGTCCCCCGTTTGTCATCCGCGCACCCCCGTTTGGGGTTAGTTTGCGCGGTTTTACTGTTGAAATACACACTTAAAGGAGATCGCCATGGAAGAACTCAAAGCCGTTTTGATGGACGAGAGCACCGTACAGCGGGCGCTCAAGCGCATTTCGCACGAAATTCTGGAGCACAACCACGGCTGCGAGGAGGTGTGCCTGGTGGGCATCTGCCGCCGCGGCGTACCGCTGGCGCAGCAGCTCGCCCAGAATATCGCCGCCATCGAGGGCGCACAGGTGCCGGTGGGTGAACTGGACGTCACCCGCTACCGTGACGACATCACCGTCCTCTCCGACGCCGACCGCCACAATGTGCCCACCCTGCCCTTCTCCGTCGTGGGGAAAAACGTGGTGCTGGTGGATGACGTGCTCTACACCGGCCGCACCGTCCGCGCCGCCATCGAAGGGCTGATGGCCATGGGACGCCCCGCCTCGGTGCAGTTGGCGGTGCTGGTCGACCGCGGTCACCGGGAACTGCCCATCCGCGGTGACTACATCGGCAAGAACATCCCCACCTCCCGCAGTGAACACGTCCGGGTGAAGATGCCCCCCTTTGAGGAGGAGACCTGCGTGGAGCTTTACGCCGTGAAATAATTGCCGAAAATCGGCAAAACAGGAATAAATTTGCCGGCATAGTCCGTTTTCCCATGCGCACAATAGCATTGCAGAGCGCGATCGCAAAATATATTTTGAGGAGAATGGATTATGTCTAAGAGCAAAACGATGGTTCCCGAAGCCCGCGAGGGTCTCGACCGGTTCAAGATGGAAGCTGCCAACGAGGTGGGCGTCAACCTGAAGCAGGGTTACAACGGCGACCTGACCTCCAAGCAGGCCGGCTCCATCGGCGGCCAGATGGTCAAGAAGATGATCGAGCAGTACGAGAACGGCCTGAAGTAAGTCTGTTTTTGTCGCTGCGGACGGCCGGGTGACCCCGGCCGTCCTTTCTTTTTGCGCGGTGGAATATTTTTTGAAAAAACGGGAAAAATCTTGCTGTCGGCACTTGACAAATCCGAAATATGTGGTATAATTACCCATGCTTTGATAAATATTGCGGAATGGTGTAATGGTAGCACTGCAGTCTCTGAATCTGCCTGTTGGGGTTCGAGTCCCTGTTCCGCAGCCAAAAACAAAGACGTGGCCATCGGCC
>JAZRVU010000115.1:0-11663 GCA_045599305.1 Acutalibacteraceae bacterium
CTGCCGCCTTTGGTTTTGTGATATAATGACCTCAAACCGGCGGCGCGCCCGTTAGTGAAAGCGTTTCAAGCGGCCGTTGGCGGATCCCGATGGGATGTGACAGCCCAAAGGAGGAGCAGAAAATGATCTTTTCATTACAAACAGTCAATAATGTGACCAAAGAGTTGCAAAAAGCACTTTTGGATGCGGCGGCCGCCGGCGAGGGGCTGGAGCTCGCGGCGGGGGACTACAAGGTCGGTTCCCTGACACTGCCGTCGGGCACACGGCTGACCTTCGCGCCGGGAGCCCGTCTGCTGGCGGACGAGGATGAGGCCGTCTGGACGGGTGAGTCCAACCGCCGTGCCATCCTGACGGCGCGCGGCGCCGAGAATATCACCGTCTGCGGCCCCGGTGTGATCGATGGCGGCGGTATGTACTACCGTCGGTACACCGATGCGCCGTCCCCGGGTAATCATCCCAGCAGCGTGCTGTATTTTTGTGAGTGCACCGGTCTGTCGATCACGGGCCTGCGGCTGCAATATGCCGTGGGCTGGACGCTTCATCTGAACGACTGTGAGCAGGTGACCGTGCGGGACGTGGAGATCTATAACCCGCCGTGGACGGTGAACCGCTGCACCGACGGCATCGACCTGAACGGCTGCCGCCATGTGCTGGTGGAGGATTGCCGTATCGCCACCGGCGACGATGCCGTCTGCCTCAAAAACATCGGTACCTACGGGCGGTCGCTGCCCCGCGCCGCCATGCACGATATCACCGTGCGGCGCTGCGCACTGGCTACCACCTGCAATGCCGTCAAGGTCGGCACCGAAACGGTGGGGGATATCTATGACGTGCATTTCGAGGACATCACCATCCGGCCCCATCCCGATGTGGACCCGGATGCGCCGTATGAGCCGCTGAAGGTGATGAGTTGTCCCATCGCGGCCATTTCGCTGCAGTCCAACGACGGCGCTCATGTCCACGGCATTACCCTCCGCCGCATCACGGCGGAAAAGGTGCTCTGCCCGCTGCTGATCATGCTGCAAAACCGCAAGACCGTTGATCCCAATGCGGTGATGGGCACGATGGAGGATATCCTCGTGGAGGATCTGACGGTGAAGAAGTGCCTGCGCAACGCCTTTTTGAATGCGCAGACGCCGGCCGTGATCCGGGATGTGACGCTGCGCCGCGTGGACGTGACGACGTATGAGCCGACGCCGGCCGAGACGCACCCGATGCATGACCGCGTGATCTATCCCGACATTTTTGCACTGCCGCCATTTGCGGCTTACGGTATGTATGTGCGGCATGTCGAGGGGCTCAAAACGGAGGATGTCGCGTGGCACGATGCGATCGGCTCCGGCCGCCCGGCGGTGCTCATTGACGAATAAACATAACGGACGCCCGACGGTTTGATCGGGCGTCCGTGTCCGTTATGTATAAAAAAGGCGGTGCGTGAATGAAAACAGCGTATTTTGCCGGCGGTTGCTTCTGGTGCATGGCGCCGGTGTTCCGCGATCAGCCGGGGGTGAGCGGGGTGGTCAGCGGCTATTGCGGCGGCGAGGGCGCGCCCACCTATGAAGAGGTGAAGGCTCAGCAGACGGCTCACCGCGAAACGGTGGCGATCACCTACGATCCCGCCGCGGTGACCTTTGCCGCGCTCACGGAACTCTTTCTGTCGGTGACCGACCCGTTCGATGCCGGTGGCCAGTTCATTGACCGCGGCCGCTCCTATACGCTCGCCGTCTATTACACCGACGGGAGCGAGCGGCGCACGGCGCTTGACCGGCTGGCGGCACTGCAAAAGCTGACCGGGCAGAAGCCCGCCGTCAGCGTGGAGCCGTTTCGCGGCTTTTTCGCCGCGGAGGAATACCATCAGGACTATGACCTGAAGCACCCCGAGGAATTTGCCCGCGAACTGCGTGAAAGCGGCCGAAAGGCGCGGTCATGACCGCCGCCCAAACGCTTGCCGGATGGGTCGCCGCCGCCCGGCAGGTGACATTTTTCGGCGGGGCGGGCGTCTCCACCGAAAGCGGCATCCCGGATTTCCGCTCGGCGGACGGGCTGTATCATCAGCAGTTCTCGCTGCCGCCCGAGCAGATTTTGTCACACGGATATTTTGAGCGGCACACCGAGGAGTTCTTCCGCTTTTACCGGCAGAAGATGCTGCCGCAGGGCGTGCAGCCCAACGCCGCCCACCGGACGCTGGCCGCATGGGAGGCGCAGGGGAAACTGAACGCCGTGGTCACCCAGAATATCGACGGCCTGCATCAGGCGGCGGGCAGCCGCCGGGTGTGGGAACTGCACGGCTCGGTCAAGCGCAACTACTGCCGCCGCTGCGGCCGCTTTTTCGATGAGCAGTTCATTCTGGAAAGTACCGGTGTGCCCCGCTGCCCCTGCGGCGGAGTGGTCAAGCCGGATGTGGTGCTCTATGACGAGCCGCTGGACGAGGCGGTCATCTCGGGGGCGGTAGCGGCCATCGAGGCGGCCGACCTGCTCATCGTGGCGGGCACCTCGCTCACCGTCTACCCCGCGGCGGGGCTGCTGCGGTATTTTCGCGGCGACCGGCTCGTACTCATCAACCGCGATCCCACCCCCATGGACGAGCGGGCCGACCTGCTCATCCGCGAACGGGTGGGGGAGGTGCTGGGCGCCGCCTTCACACAGGCGACAGATCGGTGAAGCCGTAGGTGCGGCGATAGCCCTTGGTGTCGGTGTCCCGCGTCACCGCGCTGCGGTGGCGGGAAAGCAGTTGTATCAGCGGGTAGACGTCGATCCAGATCTCGCCCGCGTCGGTCTCCTTCTGCGATTCGTCAAAGATGAGCTGCATCCCGAAATGCAGGTGGGTGACCTCGATATTGTTCACGTTTTCGGTGCGGCTGTAGCCGGTGCGTCCCATGTAGCCGATAACGTCGCCCGCTGTGACGGTGTCCCCCACCTTGAGACCCGGTTGATAGGGGAAGTCCCGCCGCAGATGGGCGTAGTAATAGTAGCGCTTGCTGTCGGCACTGCGGATGCCGATGCGCCAGCCGCCGTACTGATTCCAGCCCAGTGCCTCCACCCGGCCGCTCTCCACCGCGATGATGGGGGTGCCGGTGGAGCCCATCATATCATGCCCCTCGTGCCGGCGGGCGAAGCCGTAGGTGCGGGAGACGCCGAAATCGTCGTAGTCGGAATAGGAAAATCCGGCGGCGATGGGAGAAAACGCTTTCAGTCCGTAGACGGAGCGGGTGGCCACACCACCCGCCCCGTCACTTTTTTCTTCCTCAAATTCCCCCAGAAAGCCGCCCAGCACCGCCGTGTAGGCCTCCAGATAATAGGGGTAGTACGGCAGCTTGGCCGCGATCTGCGCGGGGGAGGCGGCGGTGACCTTTTCGGCCGCCTTTTCGAGCCGCGCGGGGGCGTAGCCGGAAAAGTTGTTGCCGTTTTCCGCCGCGGCATAGGCCAGCAGGGAGATCCAGCTGACCGGTGTTTCGCTCTGCTGCGAGGCGATATCCAGTTCCATCGCCCGCTCAAGTACGGGGTATGTCACGTTGAAATCCACCCATTTGATGTACCCGCCGGCCGCGGCGGCGCGTTGGCGCAGGTAGGAGCCGCTCCCCACAAACAGCAGCACGGCGGCCGCTCCCGCCCATGCGAGCCACCGGCGGCGCAGGCGCACGACCCACATGATGCGTGCCCTTTTCCTCTTCATCCCGGGATCAGCCATGTGAGCAGCAGGCGCTCCGCCAGAAAAATATGCACGGGCACCGCTGCCGGGACGGGCGGCAGACGGCCGGTGTCGCAGCTGTCCAGCAGATCGCTGACCGCCGCTCCCGCCGCCGTGTAGGGCGGCACGGTGTCGCCGAAGGTGATGCGGCGGGTGTTCATATCGGCCATCAGGATTCCGCCCAGCAGCAGTACGGCCGTGAGGGTGAGCAGCAATGCGGCAAAAAACGCCCGGACGGATCGGTATCGGTTCATGTCAGTTCTCTCCTTTGAAAAGGGCGGCCAGGCTTTTGCCCAGCAGATGGGCCGAGCGCACCGCCTCGTCGATGGTGTTGCCGTCGCTGCCCATCTCGATGAGCAGCGAGCCGGTGGTCATATATTGGTTATACCGTGCGCCCGTCAGCGAGAGCGGGCGTGCCAGTCCCGGCCAGTCGTGCTCCAGTCGCTGCTGCAGCCGGGCGGCAAAGGTGAGATTTTTCTGCCAGTCCGGGTGGGGCAGGGCGTCGGTCGAGAGCACGCCGCATACTACCATCAGCTGCGCGGCGGTCTGCCCCTGCAGCGTGACGGTCGGTTTCAGTTTGTCGGTGGTGTTGGCCATCAGGCCGTCCCGGTGGAGATCCAGCGTCACCTTGACGGAGGGATAGCGCTTGAGCGTCTCCTCCATCATGACGACCGAGCGCTCATAGGCGCCGCGATAACTGGGAAAGTCGTAGACGGCGGTGTCGTGGATCACCGCGATGCCGGCGGCCACCAGTTCCGCTTCCAGAGCGTCCCCCACCAGCGTGACATTGTGCGGATAGGTGGGATCGCGGAGGATGTCACCGGCGTTATAATAGCCCGCGTCATAGGGCATATACCCCTCGGTCGTGTGGGTGTGGTAGATGAGCACCTGCGGCTGATCGGTGCCGCATTCCACCGAAAAGGGCAGGTCGGCCGCCAGCGCCGCCGCGATGTCCGCCGACACGCCGCTTTTGTTTTTGATGTGGATGCCGGCCGTCTCGGTGCCGCCGCCCAGCTGCTGTGACACGATCTTGCCGCCGGTGCCGTCCTCCGCCGGGACGGTGGGGGCATTCGCCGCCGCGGTGGCCGTGGGCTCGGTCAGCGGCTGCTGATCGGCCCCTTCGCCGGACAGGGCGGGCAGGTACGCGGACGCAGTGGGCACAGCGGTCGGCGCGGCAGAGGCTGTCGGCCGCTCCAGCCGCTCGGCGAACAGGGCGACGGCCTCGTCGGTCTGCTGCAGCCGCACGGCGGCCAGCGCCGTCTGCCGCCCCACAGCGGCCCATGTATCGGCGGGCAGCTGCCGGGCACCGGCTATCAGTGCGGCGGCGCACAAAGCGGACAGGGAGATGCGGCACACGAATGCCCACCGGATCTTTTTCATACGTTTCACCTCCGCCGCGTTGTCCGATCGTTCGGTCGTCTGTTCATTGGTATGTGCGGCGGGGGCAAAATATGCGGTCGCTGCTCACACGGCGGCGGCGATCAGTTCCAGCGGGGAATAGGCCGGGTGGAGCGCGCCGTTGATCGCCATGGCCACCAGCCGTGCGGCACGGCGCACCATGATATCCACCTCACGGGGGGTCACGATCATGCGGGCGGCCTCGCCGGCGGGGTCGGCACCGCCGATCTCCCGGACGATGGTGGCGGCGTCCACCACGGTCGGCACCCCCAGCCCGATCACCGGCACCCCCAGCAGTTCGGCTGTCAGGGCGCGGCGGTCGTTGCCCACGCCGGAGCCGGGGGCGATGCCGGTGTCGCAGATCTGCACCGTGCGCCCCAGTCGGGCAAGACTGCGCGCCGCCAGGGCGTCGACGGCGATGATCGCCGCAGGCGTCAGCGTTTTGCAGAGACTGCGGGTCAGTTCGCTGCTCTCCACCCCGGTCTGACCCAGTACGCCGGTGGGGAACACCGCCACCGGGCGCAGGTCGTCCAGCCCCAGCGAGCGCGCCCACTCGCCCCGGATGTGGCGGGTCGCCAGCACCATGTCGGCCACCTGCGGCCCCAGTGCATCGGGGGTGATGGAGGCATTGCCCAGCCCCACCACCAGCACTGTTCCCTCCTTCGGCAGCAGGTCGCCCAGTTCGCTCGCGATCAGCCGCGCGTGCTGCTCCAGCCGCTCCTCGTCGTCCGTCAGCGGGGGCACCTCCACCGTGATATACCGCCCGACCGGCTTGCCCAGCCGCTCGGCGGCCGCGGCGGAGGTCACCGCCGTGCGGGTGACGGTGACCTCCCCCTCCTGTCGGGCGGTCTGGGTGACGCCGGTGTCCTCTGCCAGACCGTCGGCGGCCTCCAGTGCCAGATCTGTTCGTCCGTTCATGGTGAACCTCACTTTTCATTTTTGGATAGTATTCGTATGATCCGTCCGCCTATTCCGGCAGTTTTAAAAAAAGTTGCGTATTCTTGCAAAAAAAGAGTTGCTTTTTTCAAAAAACCGTGGTATGATACTTTGTGCATGACTGGATGAACTGTCCGGCGGACTCATACGAAGGAGGTGTGATTATGCCCAACATCAAATCGGCTAAGAAGCGCGTCAACGTGATCGCGACCAAAACGGCGATCAACAAGGCGAACCGTTCCGCTCTGAAGACCACGGTCAAGAAGGCAAACGTCGCGATCGAGAACAATGCCGAAAACAAGGATGAAGCGGTGCGTCTGGCTGTCAAGAAGATCGACCAGGCAGTTGCCAAGGGGCTGCTGCACAAGAACACCGCGGCTCGCAAAAAATCCGCTCTCGCCAAAAAAGCCAACGCGTAATGTATCGACAAGGCTCGCCCTTCGTGAAAACGAAGGGCTTTTGGTTTTTTCGGGGAATATTCCCGCCTCTTTGGCGCACACTACCGCCAAAACGAGGAAAGAGGGATGGCAATGGACTGGTGGATGCTGGTCAAGGCTTTTCTGGTGGGCGGCGCGCTGTGCGTGATCGGGCAGTTGCTGATCGACCTGACCCGGCTCACGCCCGCGCGGATACTGGTGGCCTACGTGACGGCGGGGGTGTTGCTCACCGCACTGGGGGTATATGATCCGCTGGTGCAGTTTGCCGGTGCGGGCGCCACCGTGCCGCTCACCGGCTTCGGGTATTCGCTTGCCATGGGCGTGCGGGAGGCGGTGGCAAAGGACGGCGTGCTGGGTGTCGTCACCGGCGGGCTCACCGCCACGGCGGGCGGCGTGGCCACGGCGGTGTCGCTCGGTCTGCTCTGCGCGCTGCTCTCCCGCTCGAAGGATAAGTCATAATCACCAAAAAACGCTTTGAAAATTTGGTGCATCTTCGCCTTTGCCGCCGCACGGATTTTTGTTACAATAAATGCAGTCTTTTGGCAAAAGGAGAGAGTATCCATGAACGCACAAGAACTGAACGGCCGCTGGTCGCTGGCGCAGTATCCCTGCCTCGGCGGCCTGCCGGCCGACCTGTCCGCTCTGGGCGAGCCGATCCGCCGCCTGGAGGGCACCGTGCCCGGCGACGTGCACGCCGACTTGATGACGGCCGGCCTGCTTCGCGACCCGATGGTCGCCGAACAGGCCAAAGACGCCCAATGGGTCACGGAATATGACTGGTGCTATACACGGGAATTCGAGGTGACGGCGCTCGAGCGCTTCTCGGAATTGGAATTCGACGGACTGGACACCTTTGCCGCCGTGTTTCTGAACGGCGTGAAGGTGGGCGAGGCGGCGAATATGCTCATTCCTCACCGCTTCCCCGTGGAGCAGGCGGTGAAGGTGGGACACAACACGCTGTCGGTCTATCTGCGGTCGGTGGCGGACGTGGCCGCCGGTCTGCCGACAGACGGCTACGGCGGGTGCTTCAACATCCAGCGCCTGTTCATGCGCAAGGCCCAGTGCCAGTTCGGCTGGGACTGGGCGCCCTATCTGCCCTCGGTGGGCATCTGGCAGGGGGTGCGGCTGGTCAGCCGTACCGGCCACCGCATCCGCTCCCATCGGTTCGAGACCCGGCTGGACGGCCGTGTGACCCTGTTCTTCGAGATCGACGCCCGCGGTGCTTTGTGGAGCGGCGACCCGCAGGAGCAGAAGCTCGTCCTCGCCGCCACCGATACGCCCGCATCCGAGCGCACCTACGGGATGCGCCTGTCGGTGACCGACGGCGACACGGTACATACCTATGAGCATACCTTTAAAGACTACAAGGACTTTTTCTCGTTCACAGTTCAGTCGCCGCGGCTGTGGTGGCCGCACGATATGGGCGATCAGCCGCTGTACGACTACACGCTGACCTATGTGCAGGACGGCGTGGACAGCGACACGGTGACCGGCCGTTTCGCCATCCGTACGGTCGAGACGAACGAGGAACCGCGCGAGGGCGAGGCGGGCTTGAAATTCCAACTGCGGGTGAACGGTGAGCCGGTCTTTTTGAAGGGCGGCAACTGGGTGCCGCTCGATTGCTTCCCCGGCACGGTGGGGGAGGACCGCTACCGCCGGGCGCTCACCATGGCGCGGGAGGCAAATATCAACGCTTTCCGTGTGTGGGGCGGCGGCATCTATGAAAAAGATCGGTTTTATGATATCTGCGACGAATTGGGCATCCTCATCTGGCAGGACTTCGCCTTTGCCTGCGCCGATCTGCCGGACGATTATCCCGGCCTGATGGATCAGATCGAGGAGGAACTGGAAACGGTGGTGCGGCGGCTCGCCAATCACCCCTGCATCGCCCTGTGGTGCGGCGGCAACGAGCACAACGGCTGCTTCGGCTATTTCCCCTGCAAGGGGCTCAAGCAGTTCCACTATCTCTTCCGCGGCATCGCCAACTCCAACGACCCCTCCCGTCCCTATGTGGAGAGCAGCCCCTTTGGCTACCATTTCATGGGCGGCATCAGCCGCAGCGGCGATCAGCACACCGCCTCCTACAACTGCGGGAAGCTCGACTGGAACTACCGCCGCGGGCGGCTGCCGCTTTCTGCCTGCGGCATGGCGACCGAGATCGGCACCATGGGCTTCCCGCCGCTGCCCAGTCTGCGTCGGTATATCCCAAAAGAGGCGCAGACGGTGGACAGCGCGGTGATCGACGCCCACTTTGTCCGCAATCCCTACGATGCGTCCGGCAAGGGCTTCCTCGAAATGGAATACGATCTTGCCTGCGACCATTTCGGCACCCCGCGGGATTTCAAAGAGTTTGCCAAGATGTCCGCCTGTGCCCAGACGGAATATGTGAAGCTGGACATCGCCTTCCACCGCAGCCGCAAGACCAACTGCTCCGGCGCGCTTTTGTGGATGTATGACGACTGCTGGCCCTGCGGCACCTGGTCGGTCATCGACTATTATCTGGAGCCGAAAGCCGCCTACTATGCGGTGAAAGCGGCCTGCGCACCGGTGGCGGTGTGCATCACCAATCAGGGAGGCGGCCGCGGCGTGTGGGTGGTCAACGACACCCGCCGTCCCGTGACCGGCATGTTGACGGTGGGGCGCATGGACGTGAACGGCGGTTTGGCCTATTCCCGCGATATGTCCGTCACCGTCCCGGCAGAGACGTCGATGAAGATCTGCCCGCTGGATGAGGACGTCGCCCACAACGGCTTCGATTTCGCCCGCTTTGAAAGCGAGGCGGGCACGAGCCGCAGCATCTGGTTCCCTGAGGAGTGGCACGAGATCGAGTGGCCGCAGCCCGACCTTTCGTGGAAGGTCGTTGCGGCCGACGGCTGCCGCCTGACGGTGGAGTTCACCGCGAAAAAGTACGCCCGCTTCGTCCGCATCGGCGGACTGGGCGAGCGGGTGCGCTACAGCGACAACTATTTCGATCTGCTCCCCGGCGAGGTGAAGCAGGTGACGATCGAGACGCCCGCCCCGGCCGATCCCGCGGCGCTCGAGGTCGCCCACTGGCTCGACTGGCACGAGGATCGCCTGTAATACAGATATTTTTGCCGTTTTCCCTGCCGCCTTTCGGGGCGACAGGGAAAAATTTTGCCCAAAAAATCGCAGAAATGCAACAAAATAGGCAAATCCTGTTGCATTTTACAACAAGATGTGGTATCCTGTTAGAAAAAGAACCGATATATGGCGGATATGTGTGGTCAGAACGGAGGAACAATATGTGCAAGGTCAAACGATTCCGGGTGCGCCTGATAAAGAGCCGGGTGACGGTGGAGGGGCAGGAGGCAGACACCTTCGGCATCGAGATCACCGGCGAGGAGGGTTGCGCCTGTGTGGAGGATGTCACGCCCGACCGCGAAACGGCAGAGAGGCTGTGCGCGCTTTTCGCACGGGAGCGGTTGTCGCCGCTGCATCTGGCCGACGCGGTAGAGGATTTTCTGGGCGGCGCATTCGACCGGGAGGTGTGAATTTTTGATTTGTACCATTGCCAAAAGGAAAAATGTGTGGTAAAATAAACAGGATATCGAAAAGACATCCGGAAAGGAAAAGACGACAATGAAAAGACTGACTGCGCTGCTGTTGGCGGCACTGCTTTTGCTCACCATGGCCGGCTGCGGCAAGACCGAGGGGATCGGTACCCGCGTGGCCGAGATCGCGATACAGGATTACGGCACCATCACGGTGGAATTGGACGGGGATACCGCCCCCATCACGGTGGCGAATTTCTGCAAACTGGCAGAGGACGGCTATTATGACGGTCTTACCTTCCACCGCATCATCGACGGGTTCATGATGCAGGGCGGTGCTCCCAAAGGGAACGGTACCGATAAGGCGGCGGAGATCAAGGGCGAGTTTTCCGCCAACGGCGTGAAGAACGATATCAGCCACGTGCGCGGGGTCATCTCCATGGCGCGCGCCACCCCCTATGACAGCGCCAGTTCGCAGTTCTTCATCGTGCAGTCGGACAGCCTCCATCTGGACGGGCAGTATGCCGCGTTCGGCCACGTGACCTCCGGCATGGAGATCGTGGACGCGATCTGCAGGGATACCCCGGTGCAGGACAATAACGGCACCGTGCTGCCGGCCGATCAGCCGGTCATCACGTCCGTCACCATCGTGAAATAAGGAGGTATCGCTATGGCGTATACGTTTGATGCCGAGCGCGTCACGCGCGACTGCGTGGCGTGGATCAGGGAATGGTTTGCGCAAAACGGCCCCGACTGCCGCGCCGTGGACGGTATTTCCGGCGGCAAGGACAGTTCGGTCACCGCGGCGCTGTGTGTCGCCGCGCTCGGCCGCGAGCGGGTGCTCGGTGTGCTGATGCCCTGCGGCGAGCAGGCGGATATCCAGTATGCCATCGACCTGTGCGACACGCTGGGGATCGAGCGCCGGGTGGTGAATGTGCAGGCGGCGGTGAACGGCGTACTGGACGCGCTGGGTGACCTGGCCGTCACCGAACAGACGCGGCAGAATCTGCCCCCCCGCATCCGGATGGCCACGCTCTATGCCGTGTCGCAGTCGAGCAACGGGCGGGTGGCCAACACCTGCAACCTGTCGGAGGACTGGGTGGGCTACTCCACCCGCTACGGCGACAGCGTGGGCGATTTCAGCCCCCTTTCGCGCCTGACGGTGCAGGAGGTGAAGGCGGTCGGCCGGGCGCTGGGCCTGCCGGAAAAATTTGTGGAAAAGCCCCCCATCGACGGTCTGTGCGGCCTCACCGATGAGGACAAACTCGGCTTCACCTATGCCGAACTGGACGCCTATATCCGCGAGGGGATCGCCCCCGCGCCCGAAAAGCAGGAGCGCATCGACCGCCTGCACCGGCAGAATCTGTTCAAGCTGGCGCTGATGCCCTGCTTCCCCTACGGCGAATAATCAAAATCGAAAGGACCGTTTTCCATCATGGCAAAAAAGCAGTTCAAAGCAGAATCCAAACGTCTTCTGGATATGATGATCCACTCCATCTACACCCACCGCGAGATCTTTCTGCGGGAGTTGATCTCCAACGCCAGCGACGCGATCGATAAACTCTATTACCAATCGCTTTCGGAGGACGTGACCGGCGTTTCCCGCGAGGATTTCGCCATCCGTCTCACGCCGGACAAGGACTCCCGCACCCTCACCATTACCGATAACGGTATCGGTATGACCAAGGAGGA
>JAZRVU010000116.1:0-22946 GCA_045599305.1 Acutalibacteraceae bacterium
TCCACCGATGCCCGGCTGATCCTGCAGTATTACGCGAAAAAGATCGGCGAAAGCGCTCTGAACACCGCCATGGCCGATGTGGACGGCAGCGGCACCGTCGATTCCACCGACGCCCGGTTGATCCTGCAACTCTACGCAAAGAAGATAGACAACTTCCCGAACGCGTGATTTTCCTTTGCAGGGGGATCAGCCCCCCGCCATTTCCAAACGCACAATGGCGTAATGACCAAAGAGAGCCGGACCCCGATGGGGGGTCCGGCTCTCTTTTTGCCTTTTTGATATGGGGGTATGTTTTCGCACCCCTTATTCTTCCGCGCTTTCTTCGCTCTTCGGGGCGGCCGCCTGTTGTTTGGCCCGCTCGCGGTAGGCGATGGCATCCGACACGAGCAGTTTGATCACGGCGACGACCGGCACACCGATGAGCATACCGATGAAGCCGCCGATACCGCCGCCCACCGTGATGGCCAGCAGCACATAGATCGGCTCGATCCCCACCGACTGCCCGAAGATGCGGGGCTGCAGCAGGTTCCCGTCGACCTGCTGCGTGACGATGACATACACGGCCAGAAACACCGCCATGCCCCAATGCCCGCCCAGCACCAGCACCAGCACGCTGATGGTGCCGCTGATGGTGGCGCCGAAATAGGGGATGAGGTTGGCCACGCCGATGAACACGGCAAAGGCCAGCGGATAGGGGATGCCGGAAATGTACATGCCGGGAATGAGCAGGACGGTGACGCACAGCGCGTCAAGCAGCATGCTGTAGACATAGCGCGAGAAGATATCGGCCGCCAGCGTGCAGTAGTGGCTGCAGCCCTGCACCACCCGGTCGGGGAGCAGCGCCTCCCCCACCCGCCGCACGGTATGCAGCAGTTTTTCGCGGCCGGAGAGCATATAGACCGAGATGATGACGCTGATGAACACGCTGAGCACCGAACTGGTCACGCTGACGATGCCGGAGATGTAGCCGATGATGTTCTCCACCGTCAGCCGCTCGCGCAGGAAGGAGTAGACATCGTCCAGCACCTTCTGTACGTCCACCGCGGCCAGCAGCCCGTCGCCGTCCCTGTGGGCGGCCACGAACTGGGTCACGCCGGCGTAATAACCGGGCATCGCTTTCACCAGGCCGGTAACGCCCTCCACCACCAACGGCACCACCACCGACACGGCCAGTGCCAACAGACCCGCCAGCGCCAGATAGACGATAATGATCGACCACACCCGTGCCGGACGGCTGATGAGACGCAGACGGCACTTTTTGAAGAGCCGCTCCAGCGCCGCCGAGGGGCGATAGAGCAGAAAGGCGAGCACGAAGCCGCCGATGAAGGGGCGCAGAATGCCGATCAGCCGGCCGCACCAGTTCCACAGCACATCCACGTTGTCGATCAGCTTATACGCCACGATCACGGCGATGGCAAACAGCAGCGCCGGCCACCATCGTTTTTTGTTGGTCAGTCTTTTCATGCCCGCATCCTTTCTTTGCTCCCGTTATTTACATTCCCCGGCGGCTTCTGCCGCACGGATCACCTGCTCGCACAAAGCGGCCAGATCATCGAGCGTTTCCAGCTCACTTGCCCTGGCGCGCATGGCCGCCGCCCCGCGCCAGCCGTGCATATACCACGCGGCGTGCTTGCGCGCCTCGCGCAGCGCCACCCGCTCGCCCTTCCACCCCGCGGCCGTTTTGGCCTGCCGGTAAAGGGTGGCCATCCGCACCGCCATCGGCGGGTCGGGCAAGATCCGCCCCTCGCCCAGATACGCCTCGATCTGGGCAAACACCCACGGTGCGCCCAGCGCCCCGCGCCCCACCATCAGCAGATCACAGCCGGTCTGCTCCAGCATGGCGGCCGCCGAGGCCGCGTCGGTCACATCGCCGTTGGCGATGACGGGGATGTGCAGTGCCTGCTTGACCGCGCGGATACCGCCCACGTCCACCGGCGGAGCGTACATCTGCTCCCGCGTGCGGCCGTGCACCGTCACCGCGGCGGCGCCGCCCGCCTCACAGGCCTGCGCCACCTCTACGGCGTTCACCGTCTTTTGCGAATAGCCCAGCCGGATCTTGGCGGTGACCGGGCAGCCTGCCGCCGCCTTCACCGCCGCCACCAGACGGCCGCACAGATCCGGGTCGCGCAGCAGCGCGCTGCCGCACCCGTTGCCCGCGATCTTGGGCGCGGGACAGCCCATGTTGATGTCGATCCAGTCGGGGTTCGCCGCCATGGCAAGGGTGGCCGCGCGGGCCATCGTGTCCGGCTCGTTGCCGAACAGCTGCACCGCCGAGGGGCGCTCCTCATCGTCCAGCTCCAGCAATTCCCCGCTTTTGCGGTCGCCGAAGCTCAGGCCCTTGCTGCTGACCATCTCGCTCACGGTGAAGGCCGCACCCCAGCCGCGGCAGATGCGGCGAAACGCCCTGTCCGCCACCCCGGCCATCGGCGCCAGTGCCGCATGACCGGTCAGCTCGATCTGCCCGATCTTCATCCCGCTCAAAGGTCATCCTCCTGCGCCAGGTCGGGCACGAATTCCAAAATATCGCCCGGCTGACAGTCGAGCGACCGGCAGATCGCCTCCAGTGTGGAAAAGCGCACCGCGCGCGCCCGGTTGTTCTTCAATATCGACAGGTTGGCCAGCGAAATGCCCACCTTTTCGGAAAGCTCGGTCAGCCCGATCTTCCGCTTTGCCATCATCACGTCCAGATTGATGACGATCGCCATAGTATCCCTCCTCTGTTTTCCCGCCGTTTGTCAGATGGTCATGTCGTTTTCTTCCTTGTAGGCGACCGCCTGACGGAACAGTTCGGAAAACACCAGCAGGATCATTCCCACGATCACAAAGACCAGCAGCACCACGACCATGAAGATCTTGGTGACGAAGAAGGTGACGGCGGCATAGGCCACGCCCAGCGACAGACATTCGATCCCCAGCACCCGCAGCCGCCGCACCGTGTCCGCACAGAAGGCGCGGCCGCGGTTGACATTGCGCATGATGCCGTGTGCCTGCCACAGCACCAGTTCGGCCACCACACCGGAGGCCAGCAGCACCGCCATATATTTTTCATAGAGAAACAGTTCTTCACCCGGGTGACGGCCGGTCACCAGCGGGATCGTCCACGGCAGCGTGACCATCATCACCGGCGCCGCGGCCATCAAAACGATGAGCATGATGTCCACCACGCGGGACAGCCCGCCTTTTCCGATCAGTTTCATATTGAAAGCACCTCTTGTTCACATGGATACTTACCTTATTATACATTATAATCCAACCGCCACCCGAGGTCAAGTGCCCGACGCCGAATTTTTTCATTTTATATCTTGCGTGAATCCACGATCCGTGGTATACTAAAGAGATCAAAAAGCAAGGGAGGCAGGCTCCATGCTGTTCTCGCTCAGAAAGATCGCTGCGCTGGCCGCCAACCGGCAGGCCTATCTGCGCGGTATCGGCCTTTACGGCGCCGGTGCGGTGAGCGCGTTCACCAACCACGCCGAGGGCGGCGGCGACCACATGACCGCCGCCGTGACCGACCGGGCAACGGGCGGTGTGTATCCGGTGGAGATCGGCCTTTCGGCCGATGAGGCGGGCACATGGTTCCGCTGCGACTGCCGCAGCCGCGAGCAGGGCGCCTGCAAGCACGTGGTGGCGGCGCTGGCCTATAAGTATTACCACGACATGGTGCAGTCCCTGCCGGCCGACAGCGAGCCGCCCACCTCCGAGGCGGTGCGGCAGATGCTGGAGGGATACACCGAAAAGGCGCAGGCCGCCATCCGCGCCGCCGCCGTACCGGTGCGCTCCTCCCTCATTCCCGCACTGCATCTCCACAGCACGCCGTCGCTCTCCTTTTCGGTGCAGGCCGCCAACGGCCGCGTCTATGTGGTGCGGGACGTGTCCCGCTTTGCCGCCCTGCTGCGCACCGGCAGCGAAGACGTCTACGGCACCGATACGGTGGTGCTGCATCATCCCACCGCTTTCGACGAAAAGAGCCGGCCGCTGCTGGCACTGGTCGAGGCCGCCGGTGACAGCACCCGGCGGGATATGCCCCTGTCGCCCGAACGGCTGGATCTCTTTTTCGATCTCTGCACAGGGCAGACTGTGGAAGTGGACGGGCGGCCGCTGCTCTTCAAAACGGGCGATCCGCCGATTACGCTGACCGTCACGGCCACCGACGACGGCGCCGTGCTCTCGGCGCCGCACCCCCGCTTCGCCGTAGGGGTCGGCCGACTCTACTATGCGGGCGAAGACGCGCTTTACGGCGCGACCACCAACGCCTCCGCCGCTTTGCACGGACTGCTTCAGGCGCTGTGGGATTCCGGCGGCAGTCTGCCGCTTTCCGCCCGGGAACTGGAGCGCTTTGTGGGAAATGTGCTGCCCGCGCTGGAGCCGTATGTCACTTTTGAGGGAGACGTCTCCCTGTTTGACCCCTACCGCCCCCGGCCGATGGAGGCGGCCCTGTATCTGGATCAGCCCGAGCCGGACACGGTCACGGCGCGGCTGGAATTCCATTACGCCGATCAGATCTGCCTGCCGGGCAGCGATTCCGACGGAGTCGCCCGCGACTTTCTGGGCGAATGGCGGGTGCAGAGCGTGGTATCGCAGGAATTTCCCCGCCGGGACGAGACCTCCGGCCTGCTGCTGCGCCGGGGGGATGACGACTCCCTTTTTGAACTGCTCACCGACGGCCTTGCCGCGCTTTCCCGCGTGGCCACCGTCTATATGAGCGACGCGTTCCGGCGTATCCGCATCACGCCGCCGCCCCGCATGGCCGTGGGGGTGCGGATGTCCTCCGGCCTGTTGGAGCTGGATCTCGACCTCGGCGGGCTCGACCGCGCGGAACTGGCCGCGCTGCTGGATTCCTACCGCCGGCGCAAGCGGTATCACCGGCTGAAAAACGGCTCTTTCTTCTCTCTTTCCGACCCGGCCCTGCTGGGGCTCACCCGATTGAGCGAGGGGCTCGGTGTCTCCGACCGCAAACTCGTCTCCGGCCGGATCACGGTCCCCGCCTTTCGCGCCCCGTTCGTGGACAAGGTGCTTTCCGAAAGCCGTGCGCTGGGTTACACGCGGGATGACACGGCGCGCTCGCTGCTGAAGACCATCAAAATGGTCGAGGACAGCGACTTTACGCCGCCCGACACGCTGGTCGGCACGCTGCGCGGCTATCAGCGGGCGGGTTTTTGCTGGCTGCGCACCATGGAGACGCTGGGCTTCGGCGGCATTCTGGCCGACGACATGGGCCTGGGCAAAACGGTGCAGATGATCGCCCTGTTCCTGGACGCGCAGAAGCGCGGCATCACGCTGCCGTCTCTGGTGGTCTGCCCCGCTTCGCTGGTGCTCAACTGGGAAAGCGAACTGCACCGCTTCGCCCCCTCCCTTTCGGTGCGCACCGTCATCGGCGACAGCCTCACGCGGGAGGCGATCCTGCGCCGCATCGCGCCCGGCGACATCGTGATCACCTCCTATGATCTGCTCAAGCGCGATCTGGATCTGTATGCCGCGCACGAATTCCACTACCATGTGCTGGATGAGGCGCAGTATATCAAAAACCACAACACGCAAAACGCGCGGGCGGTGAAAGCCATCCGCAGCCGGCAGCGATTCGCCCTTTCCGGCACCCCGGTGGAAAACCGTCTGAGCGAACTGTGGAGCGTTTTCGATTTCCTGATGCCCGGCTTCCTGTTCTCCTATCCCCGTTTTCGCGAGCGGTATGAGCAGCCGGCCGTGCGGGACGGCGACCGCGAGGCGCTGACGACCCTTTCCCGGATGTGCGCGCCGTTTTTGCTCCGCCGCCTCAAGGCGGACGTGCTGCGCGAACTGCCCCCCAAGACCGAGACGGTGCGCTTTGTGCCGCTGGAGGACGTCCAGCAAAAGACGTATCTGGCCGCGGCGCTGAATATGCGGCAGGAACTGGCGGCACAGCCTACGGGAGAGCATACCCGCCTGCAGACGCTGACCATGCTCACCCGCCTGCGGCAGATCTGCTGCGACCCCTCCCTCTGCTTTGAAAATTACCGCGGCGGCTCCGCCAAGCTGGACGCCTGTGTCGAGCTGGCACGGGAGGCGGTGGAGGGCGGCCACCGGGTGCTGCTGTTTTCCCAGTTCACCTCCATGCTGGCCATTCTGGAAAAGCGGCTGCGGCAGGAGGGCATCGCCTATTTCCTGCTGCAAGGCTCCACGCCCAAGGAGCAGCGCGCCGCCATGGTGGAGTCGTTCAACCGCGGCGAGGGCGCCCCGGTGTTCCTGATCTCACTCAAGGCGGGCGGCACCGGCCTCAACCTCACCGCCGCCGACGTGGTCATCCACTACGACCCGTGGTGGAATCTTTCGGTGCAGAATCAGGCCACCGACCGCGCCCACCGGATCGGTCAGCGCAAAGCGGTGCAGGTCTATAAATTCATCGCACAGGGCACGGTGGAGGAGAAGATCCTGCGCCTGCAGGAGAGCAAGCAGTCACTGGCCGACGCCGTGGTGCGCGCCGACACCTCCTCGCTGAGCGAGCTTTCGGACGAGGAACTGCTTTCGCTGCTGCTGTGAGCGACGGCGGTCACCCCAAGCCTCCAAAAGTGCCTATACACGATATACACGCAAAAACGCCGCCGTTTTTGGTCAAACGGCGGCGTTTTCTGTATAATTCCGCTTTGATTATCCTGTTTGTATAATCACGGGGTAGGTTTTTGTAAGGCGTACAAAATGGCGTTGCCGCGTTTTCCGGCACGAAAGATCACGTCGGTCGCCTCCAGCAGACGCAGCGCGCGGGAGAGCGCCATGCCCCGGTGCCCCAGCGCACGGGCGAACTCCTTGGCGGTGAACGGCTCCGGCAGAGCCGGCAGCAGTCCCGCCAGATCGTCGCGGCCGCGGATGTACACCTCCTCGGCCACCGCCAGCGGGCGGCGGTCGGCGCGGTGGGAGCCGCGCTTGCCGTCCCGGCTCCAACCGTCCTGCACACGGTACTCCTCCACATCCAGAAGCAGCACCCGCACCGTCAGCGGGCAGGCCGTCTCACAGGGCGGCAGCAGTTCCCGCAGCCAGTAGAGCTCCGGCAGCAGCTCGGCCGCCCGGCCGGTTTTGGGCGAACGGTGGAATTCGCCGCGCTCGCCGGTGGCCGGGTCGATCCAGCAGAGCCACTTTTTCCGTATGAGCGGCACCACCACCGTGACCGGCACCCGGTCGAGCAGATCGGCCACCTTATCCGCCAACGGGTAGAGACCGCAGGTCTGCACCTCGATCACCTGCTCGCCGTCGAAGATATCCGCCACATGACTGCCCACCGGCACCTCATGCCGGGAATCTTCCGGCTCCAGCCAGTATTTCAGCGTACTGTGCAGGGTGCGCTCGTTCAGGCGGCCGATCCCGTCTGCCGACAGGCGGGCACAGGCCGCGGCTTCGGCCGCAGCCAGATCGGCACTCTGCACGGGCGGCGTCGCCACGTTTGCACTCACCCGCCGTCGCCTCCCTCCAGAATATCCAGATTGCGGCGCAGCACGGCGGCGCCCCGCCAGCCGTACGCCTTTTCGCGCAGTGCCGGATCCTCTGCCATCTCGCGGGTGAGCAGGGGAACATACTCCGTAAAGCAGGGGTGTGGCGCGATTTTTGCTGTCCGATTTATCGGACAGACATCCTGGCAGGCATCACACCCCCAGCAAAGTCCGCCGGCGCGCAGCAGGGCTGTTTCCCGGTCAGTGAGCGTCCCCTTCTTCTGGGTGACGGCGGAAAGACAGCGGGCCGATTTGTCTGCCGCGCCCACACACGCTGCCGGGCAGGCGGCCGCGCACCGCCCGCAGGAGGGGCATTTTTCCGCTTTGCCGCCGGTGACAGTGAGCGGCCGGTCACATACCAGTTCGGCAATGAACACATAACTGCCGAAAGTGGGATTCAGTAACAGACCGTTCTGCCCCACGGTGCCCAGCCCGGCCAACGCGGCCGCGCGCACCTCCGGAATGGGCGAATTATCGCAAAACGGCACGAACTGCCCGGTGGGATCGGCCGCGCGCAGCGCCGCCGCCACCCGTTCCATCACCGAAAGTGCCGCCGCGTGATAGTCGTTCACGGACGCATAGCGGGAGAGGTTGCGGGGCTGCCCGACCTCGGGAAAGCGATAGGGAAACAGCGCCACCGCCACCGCGCAGGCGGCGGCGGGCAGCCGCACCGCCGCACGGCAGGGCAGAAGCTGCCCCGCAAGGGCGGCAAAATCGCATACGCCCCACGCCGTGATCCCGTTTTTCGCCATGGCGGCGGCCAAGACACTGTCCAATGCCACTTTTCCTTCTCCTTTCCCTAATTTTCTATACCGCTTGTATATTTAGTGTAGATTATAACCGATTATCTAAAAATAACGAATTGGTGCCCCCCTGTTTCAGAAGGTCAGCTGCCCGAAAAAGCAGGCGGTCCCGCCGTTTCGGATGCGGAAAAACCACGATTTTTCCGCCGAAGCCCCTTCTGAGATCAGCACATCGCCCTCCCGTGCCTCGGCCGCGTATTGCAGCAAAAAGGCATGGGGGGGCGTTTTTTGCCGATCCGGCGGCAGGGTGTCCGTGAGCCGATCGGCGTAGACGGTGTTGTTCAGGTGACCGTTGAAGTCCACCTCCGAAGCCCACACCGGCCGAGTCTGCGTAACGGTGGGCACAAGGCCGGCCGGCCACGCGACCGCCTGCGGCGGCGGGCAGGACATCTCCCGCTTGACGTCCGGCAGACGGGCAGCCTGTTCTGCGGTGGGACGGCAGAGCCGGTGGGTCGAAGCGTCCACCAGCGCAAACACCGCACGGCATTCAGTCAGCAGTTCCCCCGCCTCGTCACACAGGCGATATCCGCGGTGAAACTGCGCGCGCCTCACCCCGGCGCTCCATGTCTCCAGCGTCACCCGCTCGCCGCAGAGCGGCAGGCGACGGATAACACCGCTGCTGCGCGCCAGCACAAAAGCGACATTCTCGGCGGCCAGCGCCTCCCAGCCCATGCCGTACCCCTGCACTTGACGCTCCCCCGCCTCCTGCTGCCGGCGAAGCAGTGCCGAAAGCCGCAGCCGCCGTGCCGCGTCCACATCGAAGGTGGCCACGGTGAAGGGCAGGGAAAACACGCCGTTTGACCCGGTTCCTCTCATTTTTTCTATACTCCTCGTATTTATCGAATCAAATTTTACAGATAGTGTTAAAACAAACCGCGGGCAGAAGGCTGTTCCTCCCGTCCGCGGCTGTGATCGTCTTATTCTTCCGGCGCCAGGCGATTGGCCAGCGCCCGCAGATCGTCCTGATCGTAGAACTCCAGCTGCAGCATGCCGCCCTTCTTGCCCTCGACCACCTGCACGCGGCGGCCCAGATGCTCTGCCAGCGCCAGTTCCACCTCGCTGTAGAAGCTGTTTTTGGCAAAAGCGACGACTGCCGGATCGGATTTCGGCTTCTTTTCCGATTTGGCCGCTTTGGCCATCCGCTCCAGATCGCGCACCGAAAGCCCCTTGGCCACGGCCGCCTGCGCCGCTTTGGATTGCTCCTCCGGCGTTTCGAAAGCCAACACCGTGCGGGCGTGGCCGGCAGAAAGCTGCCCGCCCGCGACCATTCCGGCCACGTCATCCGGCAGATTCAGCAGCCGCAGCGCGTTGGCAACAGCCGGACGGGATTTGTTCACCACACGGGCGGTCTCCTCCTGCGTCAGCGCATAGGTCTCCATCAGCGTGCGGTACCCGTTGGCTTCCTCCATGGGATTCAGGTCTTCGCGCTGCAGATTTTCGATCAGCGCCAACTGTGCGGCCTCCCGATCAGTCATTTCCCGCACCACGACGGGCACTTCCTCCAGACCGGCACGGCGGGACGCGCGCCAGCGGCGTTCACCGGCGACCAACTGATAGGTGCCGTCCGGCAGCGGACGCACCAGCAGCGGCTGCAGCACACCGTGCTGGGCGATGGAATCGGCCAGCTCGGAAAGCGCCCCCTCGTCGAACTGCTTGCGGGGCTGTGCGCGATTGGGCACGATCTCCCCGATCCGCAGGGAAACGATCTTCCCCTCTTCTTCTGCGCTGTTTTCGGCAAACAGAGCCTCAAGCCCTTTGCCCAGACCGCCTTTTTTTGCTGCCATCAGAGGGCACCTCCCTTATTTTTTTCGATCAGTTCGGCCGCCAGCGCCTCATAAGCCTTGGCGCCCTTGGATGCCCGATCATAATAATGGATGGGCTGACCGTAGCTGGGGGCCTCGGAAAGCCGCACACTGCGCGGGACGGGTGTGGCAAACACCTTGCGGGGGAAAAACTTTTTCACCTCGGCCACCACCTGCTGCGTGAGATTGAGGCGGCCGTCATACATGGTCAACACCACGCCCTCCAGATCCAGCGGCGGATTATACAGCCGCTTGACCTGCCGCACGGTGGCGATCAGCTGCGACATGCCGTCCAGTGCGTAATATTCGCACTGCAGCGGCACCAGAAACGTGTCTGCCGCACACAGCGCGTTCAGGCTGAGCAGCCCCAGCGACGGCGGGCAGTCCACAAAAATGAAATCATATGCCTCGCGCAGCGGTGCCAGACCCGCTTTCAGCCGACTTTCACGGCGCTGCTGCTCCACCAGTTCGATCTCCGCACCGGCCAGGCGATTGGAGCAGGGGATCAGATCCAGATTGGGATACGGGGTGGCCAGCACCGTTTTGGCCGGCTCCGCGGCGCCGATAATAAGTTCGTAGGTGGAATTGGCCCCCTTGCGCTTATCCAGTCCCACACCGCTGGTGGCGTTGCCCTGCGGATCAAGATCGATCAACAGGGTGTGCCGCCCCTGCGCCGCGACCGCCGCCGCCAGATTGACCGCCGTAGTGGTCTTGCCCACGCCGCCTTTTTGATTGAATACCGCGATTATTTTACCCAAATCGGGTTCACCCTTTCTGAAAACGTCCTATTACACTTCCATAATACCATAACTTATGGAAAATGCAATCATTTTCTGACTGTTTCATGTGAAACATTCAAAAAAATTGACGCAGGCGTACAGATGTGCGCCTGCGCATAAAGGCGTTTTCGGCAAAGGAAAACCGCCGAAAAGGAAAATTCGTTCCCTTTTCGGCGGTCGTTCTTTTGTCCGACAGACCAAAGCTTGTCGGTATGCTTTCCTTTAGTCAACACGGAATTCAACGGAAATAATTTGTTCGTTTACGGATTTCAGCAATCGATAGTTCCCCGGTGCCAATTCTCCGTATAGCCATTTCCAGTCTATTTCAAACTTAACTTCTCGGTTGCTGTTTGTAAGAAGCCCGACGGCTGTAAACCCATAGTTGTCGATCAGCGTTTTGACTTCGCACCATTGACCGTCTGTTTCCTGCTCGATCTTGTACCATTTTCCGTAAACATACGGCTCTTTGTTGGTGTCTTTTACGGTAACGTAGCCCCTGTTGAGGAAACGTTCGATATCCGTATGAAAACGTTTTCAACTGCCGTCGGGTGATATATCGATTCGTCGGAATGACTGCCGCTTGTCTTTTCGTTGGCACAACCGACAAATACGCACATAAACACAAACAAAAATGCGATCGCAAGTGTTCTTTTCATATGTTTTATCCCCTCAAGCACCAAGCCGTTTATGCCGTATAGACCACCAGCACGCTGTTGGGCGGCAGTTCGGCAGGCAGCGGGCACTCCTCCCACGTGCGGCCGTCGCAGATGATGCGGCAGCCGGTGACCGCGTGGCCGCCGAGGTCGAGCGTCAGCGGCACGGCCTTTTCCGGGTGGATGCTGGTCACCACCACACAGCCGTCCCCGCCCCATGCGGCGGCGGCATAGACATTCTCCTCCTCGCCCGAAACGGCGACCTGATCTCCCCGCCGGTACAGCGCGTTGAACGCCGGGAAGGCATAATAGGCCGGGACGGGCTCTTGCGTCATCGGGTGGAAGAGACTGCGGTAATTGCTCAGGCCGAAGCCCGCATCATAGAACATGGCGGTATCGACCGGCTCGTTCTGGAACATGAGCATCATCGAGGTGATGAGCGCCGCGTGACGGGCGGTGTAGCGGGAGACCATCACCTCGGGGTTCCACTCGTTGCAGGAGGTCTCGGTGTCGGTGTAGCCGGCGGCATCCAGTTTTTCACGGGCATACCGCGCATAGGCACGGGTGTTCTCCACGTCATCGTAGCTGTGCCACGAGAAGAAGTCCAGCGGGCAGTCATGTGCCTTCACATAGTCGAGGAATTTCTCGAAATATTCGACATAATAACCGAAATCGCCGCCGACTGCCGCCGCTTCGGCCGCGGGAGCCGATTTGAGGGCGTAAAATCCGCAGCTGGCGTAGCCGCCGATCTTTAGATGCGGGAATTTGTCCTTTAAATACTTCGACGCCACGCCGTACAGCTCAAAATACTGCTCCATCGTGCCGTGCCACATCTGGTTGCGCTGTATGTCGCAGCCGCAGTTGTCCGGCTCGTTCCAGATCTCCCAGTAGCGGATATCATACCGGAAGCCGTCCGCCCAGCCCTCGGTGTAGTGGCGGATGATCCCTTCGCAGATCTTCGCCCACTTGAGATTGTCGGCCGGGGGATAGATGCGGTGCGGCTTGACGCTCGCATAATTTTCGATGGTGACGCCCAGCCGGTAAAAAGGCTCCACGCCCGCCTCGTTCAGCGCTTTCATCAGGATATCGGTGAAAGCGAAGTCGTAGGACGCGGGATCTGCCGGGTCGGCATTGAAATCGCGGAACAGGTTGGGGATATCCACCCACAGGTTGCCGCCGGACGGCCCGCCCACATCATGCAGACGCGAAAACGGGATGCCCGCCTCGGTCAGATAGCGGCACATGGAGAAGTCGATCCCGGAAAAAGGCGGCTGCCCCACGCCGTGCATCGGCTTCATTTTTGCGATCTTTTGGGAAAAGTCCACCGAAATGGTTGCCATTTTCATCATCACCTCAAAAAATTCTGAAAAATATCGCTGAACAGGGGCGATTTTTCGGGATCGCCGCCCGGACGAGCCAAAACCGGGGGTATATTTTCGCAAACGAGGGGGTATGTTTTTTCACGCGTCCCCGATCCGCCCGAAAGCGCGCTCCAGCGCCATTACCAGCACCGGAACAAGCACGATCTGCGCCACGATGCCGGGCAGGGCATTGGTGAAAGCACCGGCCATGAACGCCGCCCAACCGAACGGATAGTGCCCGAGGCCGAGCAGCAGCACCCGTGCGGCGCCCCACACCAGCCGCCCGATGAGCATGGCGGCGATGAGCGAGACATAAATACCGCTCTTTTTGCGGGGGAGCACCCGATACAGCAGCCCGGACACCAGACCGTAGGCCGCCAGTTCGGCACACATGGCCGCGCCGATGGGCAGAATGGGCGGCATCCCGCACAGCAGGAACCGCAGCAGCGGTGCGATGAGCCCGACGGCGAAGCCGTACCACGGGCCACAGAGAAAACCGCACAGCAGAACGGGAAAGTGCATGGGACAAAAGGCGTTGCCGACCTGCGGGATCTGCCCGGTCAGAAACGGCAGCACCAGCGCCAGCGCCAGACACATGGCGGCCGTCACGGTCCGGACCAAGGGGTGGTTTGCGTTCTTCATCCGTCTTCCTCTCCCCCGCTCACGGCAGTTCGATGGTCGGGGTGCCGAACGGCATCACGCCGTCCTCGGTATAGCCGATCCCGCACAGCCGCAGCTGCTCCAGAAACGCGCGATAGTAAACGTCCGACGAGAACCCCTGCAGAAAAGCGATGTGAAAGCGGCCGTTCACGGAGGATATCTCGATGAACACCGTTTGGTAGGTCGAGCCGTCGGTGATGTTGTACATCGACTCGATATACGGCTCTATGCTGCCCAGACCGAGCCGCCCCACATAACTGACCGAAAAGGTATTATTCACCGAATCGGCCAGCGCGGCGGGGGCGAGTGCGGCCTTTTTGGCCGCCGTCCCCGGCAGTGCCAGCAGTTTTTCCATGCGGATACGCCGCTGCTGCGCGTGATAGAGCACGTTTTCCGGCTGGCTCTGCACCGTCACCATCCCGCGCGAGCAGGTGCACAGGTGCGCAACAGGCGCCTCGCGCAACCGGACGGGATAGCGCAGCGGGATGGCGCTGCACAGCATCCGGTAGTTGTGCGGGCAGCCCAGCGCGGGACGCCAGTTGAAGGAGACGGCGCTGACGATATCCGCCGTCACATCCGGGTGCAGCGCCCGGATCGCCCGTGTCATGAGAGAGGAGACCAGCGCGCAGGGACTGCCGTCGTTGTCGTGGTTGAAGCGCATGACCTCCGCCTGACTGACGGAAAAGCGGTAGACGGTGTTCTGCGCATCGTTCACGAAGCCGCCGTCGGCCAAACGGAAAAAGGGGCCTGTGGGCGGCAGCGCCAGCGGTACCGCCGCCGCCATCCGCTCCTCGGGATAAGGGTTGGCACATTCGTCCGGGAAAAGGGGCGTGTCGTCGGTGCGCAGATCCTCCGCGTCAGCCGGTATGCCGTACAGATCGGAAAGATAGTCATACAGCACCGACTTGATGAACGGAAACAGCCCCGCGCCGTCGGCAATGACGTGGGAGCAGTAAAAATTGACCTCCCGGCCATCGTAACTCGCCGCGATCAGGTGTCCGTTCACCCCGTCGCTGCCCAGCGGGCGCACCGCCGGACCCGGATAGACCACCGGCGGGCGGGGATTTTCGACGGCGAGCCACTCGCCGTCCCGCTCGACCACCTGCATGGCAAAATGGGTGTAGCGGCGCATGGCGCGTGTGAGCGCGGCCGCGAGCGCGGCCGGCTGCACCGGCGACCGGAGCGTCGTTTGGATCCGGATGGTGAAGGGCATCTCTTTTGAACAGAGATAAAACATGGGGTCATAATACCGTGCGCTCATGGGTACTCCTTTATTGCGGAATGCAGACAAAATCGAGTTTGACGCCCGTGCCGGTGCTTTCGGGGTGCTTCTCCCCCGCCGGCGACAGCACGAGCGTGTGCTCACCGTCGGTCAGATCAAATCGCTGATACCACGTGACCGGCTGATTCTCGGTGTGATAGAACAGATCGACGGTGCGGCGCTCGCCGTCCAGCGTGACGGCGAGACGGCCGTAGCGTTCGCCGATGCGCTCCCCCACGATGACGGCAGGCCCGCGAAACGTGAGGGTCAGCGCGGCGGCGGGGTCATCGGAATAGATGCCCGCGTCGCCGGGGCCGCAGTTGGCGGCGTTCCAGTCCCCCTGCCCGCAGAGCGTCCATTCCCCCGTGCGGGGCAGGTCGGCGGCGTTGAGGAAGCGGCCGGTGAAGTCAAAGGCCTCCGGATCGCGCTTTTCGCCCTGCGGAGAATGGAAAATGTCCTCGTCAAAGTGGGCGAACAGGTGCCGGGCATAGTAATCGTGCCCCACGTCGGTGGGGTGGACGTTATCGGCGATGAAGCAGACGTCCCGCGCAGGGTTGCTGCCCGGTGCCGCCGCCCCCAGTTCCTCGTCCATCTCCTGCTGCAGGTCGATGAGGCACAGGCCGTAATGCGCCCCGATCTCGCGGTGCAGCACGGCGCGGGTGCGCGTTGGCTTGTTGCCCACCGCGCCCACCGGCACCACCGCCGGGCGACAGGGCGCGTTCATCAGCGCGCGCAGCATCCCCTCATACGCCTTGGAGGAAAGCGCCGCGTCGATCGCCCGGTCGTTGAGCGAAAACTCCACGAACACGATATCCGGCGCAAAGCGCAGCACGTCCCGCTCCAGCCGCAGCAGACCGTAGGTCGATTCGGTGCCGCTGATACCGGCGTTGATCTCCTCAAACCGGGTGGCGGGAAAAGCCGCCGCCAGCATCGCGGTCAGACGGGTCGTCCACCGCCGCGAATAGTCGGTGGCTCCGGCGCCCTCGGTGATGGAGCCGCCGATGAAAGCCAGCCGGCAAACATCCTTGCCGGCGACCAGTGTACGTATATCCACAAAAATGTCCTCCCGAACGCCCTCGCAGGAAGCTCCTGCAAATGACGGTGATCTATTACCTGCATTGTAGCACACCCCCGCCCGAAAAGCAACCGATAAACCGCTTTTGCGGCACAAAAATGACGCCGAAAATCGGATTTTCGGCGTCTGCGGTATCAGGTGTTCTCTTTTTGGTAGGTGTCGATCAGTTCCCGGGTCCCCCCGACCGTGCGAAGTTTGTTCCGGTCGATCCGTGTCGGCTGAATGGGCACGCCCGCATCCTCCAGCCTTGCGAACAGTTCCATGAACGCAAAGGAATCCAGCAGGCCGCTTTCGATCAGGTCGATATCCTCCTCGTAGACCGCCTCATCCTCGCATATCTCATACAGCAATTCCGGCACATCGATCATGCCTTGCTCAACGCCTTTCTGTCTGTTTTGCCGTTTTGGTTGACCGGCAGCCGCTCCAATATTTTGACGGTTTTCGGCATCATATAGGCCGGCACCCGGCTTCGCAGGCCCTCTTTCACCGCCTCTGCCGTCACGCCCGGCACCGCCGTGACGAACGCCTTGACCGTTTTGACGACACCGGCGTCGGTATACCCGGCGACCACCGCACAGTCGGTGACACCGGGGATCTGCCGGATGTTCTGCTCGATGTCGCGCAGTTCTATGCGATACCCTTTATACTTGATCCGGTCGTCCCTGCGCCCGTTGCAGTACAGCCGCCCGTCCCTGATCCAGCCGATATCCCCCGTCTTGTAGCAGTTTTGGCCGGCTTCCCTGTAAAACCCGCCGGCGTCGCCACCCAGATATCCGCCGAACACGCTGTCACCTTTTAAGACGATCTCGCCGTCAATGATCTCGATGTCGGTGGCAAAGGTGCCCGTCTCGCCGACAGGCAGGAGTTCCCCGCTCTCGGCCATGTCTTTCGTGATGAGGATCCCACAAACGGCGGACGTCGCCTCCGTGGGCCCGTATGCGTTGATGATCTGCAGCCGGGGAAACCGCTGAAAGAGCGCCTTGACGGTCCGGCTTTCCAGCATTTCCCCGCAAAAATACACGCACGAAAGGGCGGGATAGTTCTTTTCTGTGAATTCCCCGTTGATCAGGCACAGCTTCATGAATGTGGGCGTCATGACGGCCACGCGGATCGCCTCGCGCCCGAACAGGTCGAACAGCCCGGCATAGTCCTCCTGCACATCCCCGTCATAGGCGACCAGAGTGTGCCCGTTGCACAGGGCGTAATAGAGATCCGCCACGCTCAGATCGAAACTGAAACTCGCCTGGTTGAACACCGATATGTTCTCATACCCGCCAAGCGGCTCCATGCGGCTGATCCACTGCACGAAATTGTACAGATTCGCCCTCGAGATGGGGACGCCCTTCGGCTCCCCCGTGCTGCCGGAGGTGAATATCATATAGGCGATATCGCTGCCGCCGTTTTGAACGGTGTCCCCCGCATGGTTTTCCAAGTCGCGCAGGGCACAGCAGTCGGCCCCGTCCACAGAAAGGGGCTCGTTCGTGATGACCAGTGTCGAGCGGGTCATCTGCACGATCTTCAAAAGCCGGAAGACCGGCGTGGCCACATCCACGGGCACATACGGCCGTCCGGCGATCAGACAGGCCACTATGGCGATGACCATATCGGTCTCCTTGTGCCCGTAAAGGATGACGGGGGCGCTCCCCTGCCTTTTCAAAAGCGGCGCGTACCGGTCGGCGGCGCTTAGCAGTTCACGGTAGGTGAGGCTGTCCCGGCCGACCTTGTAGGCGACCCGGTCGGGGTATTTTTCGGCCGCTTCTCGGATTTTCTTTACCGTCAATTGTCATCGTCCCTTATCTGTTCTTTGGGGATCAGACCGTAGTCATAGAGCACCCGCGAATGGTTGTCCAAAATCAGTTCCCGGCGCAATACGGTGCCGGTCTGGCGGTCGATCACGTCCCGGTACACCTGCGATATCCGGTAATAGACATCCGCCTCTTTTTTGAAGTGGTGGTTTTCCTCGACCAGCCGATAGCGGCAGGGGAATTCCCGCTCGCTTCGCAGTTCGCCGCAAAGCTCGCCGTTTTCACACCAGACCAATATCTGCACGTCCTGGTCGGTCTCGTTTTTGAAGCGATAGTCCAGGTTGTTATAGCAGACGGACGTGCCCGTCCCGAAAGGCACCCGCCGCCGCTCGTCCGGGAACAGCGCGTCGGAGTGGTGGTGCAGTTCCGTCACCGTCAGCGGGCTGTTCAGCACGAGCCAGTGGATCATGTTCGCCATCTGGCACAGCCCGCCGCCATAGCCGGAGGAGAGCCCGCTTTTGCCGATCACGAGCCCCTCCTTGTACCCCTTTTTCTTCGTGGTCTTCCCGATCGTGCGCCAATAGGAAAAGGTCTCGCCGGGGTGGATGACGATGCCGTTCACCTTGTCACAGGCCAGCAGGATGTTGGTCACCTTGTTTTCCTGCAGCCGCAGATCGACACCGTGCAGTTTCCTGACCAGAACGGAGCTGTGCCCCTTCACGATGTGCGGCAGTTCTTCGCCCGAAAAGGTTCTGGCGGTCTTTTCGCGGCTGAAAAGATCCTTCAAATGCCGCCTCAAAATTTCCTTTTGCACCGAAATGGCATAGCAGGCCGGACTGATCTCGCAGAAAAGTTTTCTTCCCATTCCGGCACGCCCCTTTCAGTTGCTTTATATGTATACTGTAGCACACCGACACACGCAAACGATGAACAAACCGTAAACAACCGCACCCCACGGCGGCTGCCGTTTCACGTGAAACACTTGACAGCCCCCGCCCGCTTTGCTATCATAAAGAAAACATAAGGACAGGGGGCACTCCCATGAAATTTCAATTCCTCGGAACAGCGGCGGCAGAGGGCGTTCCCGCGCTGTTTTGCACCTGTGACGTCTGTGTCCGGGCGCGGGCGGCCGGCGGCAGAGCGCTTCGCACCCGCTCGCAGGCGATCATCGACGACACATTGCTCATCGACTTTCCCGCAGACACCTATGCCCACATCCTGAAAAACCGTCTCGACCTCACCAAGGTCGGACATTGCCTCGTCACGCACGACCACAGCGATCATCTGTATGCGACGGATATCGGGATGCTGGAAGAGGGGTTTTCCCATGTGCCGGACGGCTATCATCTGACGTTTTACGGCTCGGACAAGGTGGGCCGGGCGATCCGCGCGCAGTTCACCCCCGCGCTGGAGGCGCAGGGCACCGCTTCGTTTACCCAAATAGCGGCGTTCGATGTGTTTTGCGCGGGGAAATACACGGTCACGGCGCTGCCCGCCGTTCACGACCCGCATGCCGGCCCGCTGTTCTATGATATCACGGACGGCGAAAAACGGGTGCTCTATGCACACGATACGCACTATTTCCACGACGATGTGTGGGCGTATTTTGAGCGGGAAAAGCCGCACTACGATCTCGTGTCGCTCGATTGCACCAACGCCTGCCTGCCCCTGACCTACGTCGGGCATATGGGGCTTGCCGAAAACAGTAAGGTGAAAGCGCGCATGACCGCGCTCGGCTGCGCGGATGAGGCCACGGTGTTCGTCTGCAATCACTTCTCGCACAACGGCACCCACGCGGGATACGATGACTTTGTCCCGCTCGCCGCCAAAGAGGGCTTTCTGGTCTCCTATGACGGTATGCTGCTCGACCTGTGACACACAATAGAAGAAAAGGGCACCCCGTCCGTGAGACGGGGTGCCCTTTATTGGCATCAATAAGAGAATTCAAATCTCCGGCCTGCCGTTTTCCGGGCTTTGGGAGATCATTCCGCTTTCAATCGGATGCCGCCCTCCTCGGGATATTCGATCTCGTACGGCCCTGCTGCATAATCCGGCATTTTGTTGACCAAAAAGTATTCTTTGCCGCAAGGCGTGCCGATCTGCTTACCGATGTAGAAGTCGCCGGGGATCATGAAGTCACCGCGTGGCTGATATTCTCCGAAAAAGCTGTCCGCTGTCAGCACCGTGTTGCGGTATGGCGGAAGCTCCGCTCCCGCCTCGTAAGCAGCGCCGAAATACAGATACCATTTCCCCCCGTGCTCCCAGACCTGCGGCGTTTCCATTCGGTCGCAGGGATACCGGACCGCGATACCTTCCGGTCTCCAGCTTGAAAAGTCGGCGGTGGAAAAGGCGAGCAGGCACCCGCGCCGGTTGATCGGGCTGCTGTGGTTGTAGCTGTTGATGAACATGTAATACCGTCCGTTGACCGGCTCCGGATAGAGATACGGATCGGCAAGCGGCTGAACGGTCTCTGCGCCCCCGGCGTTTTCCAGCTCATATTTTTTCCCGGGAACGATAAACTCCGGCGCGACCTCCCAGTGATACAGATCGTCGCTGATCGCAAGCGCGATGCCGTATCCGCCGGCACTTTTTCCGGTACACACCATATAGTATTTGCCCGCATACTCCGCCACACTGCCGGTGGCATAGCCGACGTCGCACAGCGTTCCCGCTTTCGGGCTGAGCATATCCCCCAGATATTCCCAGGTGCGCAGATCGCGGCTGACCGCGTGTCCGATGCTTTGCCAATCCCACATTCCGGCGGGATCGCCGTCTTTCGGATAGGTGAGAAAATAGGCGTGGTATTCGCCGGTCGCTTTACAGAAAAAGTACCAGGAATCATTGATGCGCACGCCCGGTTTTTGATAGAGGATATGGGAGGAAAGGTACAGATCCTGCGGTGCTTGCATAAGAACGCCTCCAAAGATGTTTTTTCCATTATATCACAAAACCAAAGGCGGCAGCCTTTGTGAGCGGCGAAGCCGCTTGCCGTGCCGCAGCACGGCGTTTTGATGATACAATGTTCTCGAACGAAAACGCAGTTTTCAAATGCCGACAGGCATTTCGGCGGCGTTCCACCGCCGCCGGTTTGAGGTTATTATATCACAAAACCAAAGGCGGCAGCCTTTGAGAGCGGCGAAGCCGCTCGCCGTGCCGCAGCACGGCGTTTTGATGATACAATGTTCTCGAACGAAAACGCAGTTTTCAAATGCCGACAGGCATTTCGGCGGCGTTCCACCGCCGCCGGTTCGAGGTTATTATAACATAAATATCAAAAAGCGTAAAGGAAAATCCGTCTTTTTTCTCCGGTCTTTTTTAAAAATCCGGTCTCGCGTAAAAGAAAGGGCCGAAGAATGTTCTTCGGCCCTTTTGGCGTCGCTAAGAGGATTCGAACCTCCGGCCTACCGCTTAGGAGTTTGAAAAGGTCGGGCGTTTGCAGTCCCTTGCAGTACCCGGAAGTGCCGAATAATCAAGGAATTTTCAGGGTTATGACGATATGGCATATTGCGCCGTCATCGCCGGTTTTACGCAGTTTTAACGGCTCTTGTTAGCAGTCTGTTAGCAAGAGCCGTGATTTCAGGGTGGTGTTATAAGTGCTATTCCGTACCGTTATATTATCGGGCGTATTATAATGGCTTGTTTTTTAACTTTTTTCGAAATCGGCACCAAATTTGCGAAAGCACCTTGACAAATAAGCAATTTCATAGTAAAATTTATTAAACTTGTTTGAAGGATCCTCGTATCCTTTGAAGCGTGCCCGTTGAGCGTTGGTAGCACTCAACGGGCTTTTTTTGTTATTCGTCCACCCACTGCATATTACTTTCAGCATCCCAAAAGGTTTTTCCATCCCAAATGGGCGCATCTTCAAAAGCACTGACGCATTCGCTTGCTGATGGTTTTGTTGAGGAAAAAACCGTAGTGTTTTTGGTGAGATTATAGACTTCGAGCCGCACAGAGAGTGTGTTTCCGTCTGCATCAATTTTGGTTTGACAACCATTGACAAAATATTTTTCTCCATTAAATATTACATAATGGTCTTCGTAATACATTTTGTCAATGAATTCGCTTGCATTACCGTCAATCATACCATTTCCTCCCGACAAGATATTTTTGGTACTTTTCAAAAGTTGTCCGATCAAGATACGCTGCATCAGTTCTTTTGAAATCGTGATCATAATAGTGGATATGAAGCACGGGAGAAGGGCTTTTTCATACGGCTTCAGTTCAACGGGTATGCGCTCCCAGTTTGTAAATCGCTGAAAGCAAATATCCGCACAGGTCTGTGAAACCTTGAACGCCTTTGCAACATCCATATAGTCCTCACATTCCATTAAATCAATAATGGGAGACGGTGCAAGAGCGTATGCGGCGTAATAGTCCGCAACTTTTCTTGCAAGCTCGCTTTCCTCACGATGTCCCATATCAATATGTCCGATTTCGTGCATCAAAGTAAAGCGTATCCGCTCGTACCCTTTGCCGTCATCATAGCATATAACAAAAGTCTGTAGGTCTGGATCAAAATAATTTGTCCCGTCTAAATCCATTTTCAGAAAAATGAGCCGAGCCGCCCTGTCAAATGAAGAAAAGGGCTTCACTATGTAACCACGGCGGCTGGCAATCTCAAACGGGTCAATTGGAACGGATGAAATGCCAAATTCCTTATACAAGGATACGACCTTTTGCTCAATTTCGTCGTAGAGTGACGAAGGTAGTTTTACGGTTGTGTATTCGTTTTCGTCAATCATTTGCTAAGCAGCACCTTCATAAGTTTCATCTTCTCCTCATCGCTCATTGTTGTCGTACTGCGGGCGACCAATCGATAAATCTCCGCAAAATCCTCGTCAGCATCTTTTCCGCTGATAAGATAGTCCGAAGTCGTGTTCAAAGCGGTTGCGAGATTTGCAATCACTTCAATTTTCGGTTCACGCTCGTTGTTTAAGTAGCGTGACATAGCGGACTCGGTCACACCGACCATAGCTGCGAGTTCCTTCTGAGTATAGCCACTTTCTTTCATCAATTTCGATATTCTGTTTCCTATGCGTTCTTCCATTGCTATCTCTCCTTTCGCGCCTTGACAGTATTATAACGCAATCTTGTCAGATTGTCAAGAGTATTTGAGGGAATTTTTATTTTTTGTCACAATATATTGTCGTATCGGGTGTTAGGAATGCCCTACATACTATAATGATAGTATTTTTCATACACAATTAAACATAAGACGCAAAAGGACGACCCTAAACAGAAGGGGAAAGCTTAGCAAGAGGACAGGAAAATACGGGGTAAAACGAGATCGAACTATTATGGCCCACATTTTTTGTTAGCAAGAAAAATTGCTCGTTTTTTTCTCTTGTTA
>JAZRVU010000117.1:0-12951 GCA_045599305.1 Acutalibacteraceae bacterium
TTGAATGAGGACACCTCACCCGGTGTCCTCATTCCGCTAAATAGCCCCCTGCGGGGTGTATATATTCTGGGGTGTAGTCTAGCGGTAGGACAACGGACTTTGACTCCGTGCGTGGTGGTTCAACTCCACCCATCCCAGCCATGAAAAAAGCATCCTTCGGGATGCTTTTTTCAACGAAATTTGCCCTGCGGGCAAGTGAAATACCCACCGGGTTCTATGATCAAATGGCGGCTTGATATTTGTCACCTATGACCATTACGAAACATTTTACGAGATTGTTTAGGGAGGGAAGACTGAAAATGAACAAGAAAACCGCAACATTGGATTTAACGGGGTGCCGATACTTAGTTGAACTCCATCAGCGCATAAGAGAGGCGTTTGATTTTCCGGAGCACTACAAAAACAACTGGAGCGCCTTTTGGGATTGTCTTAACCGTGATTGTGGTGTTGATAGCGTAACGATCATTGGTGGCACAAGGGTTGCAAAGGAATTACGACCCTCTGTTAAAAAGATGATGAAAATTTTTGAGAGAAACAAACAGTATTGGGCGGATAGCGATTGCCCATTTGACTATACGGTAATAGACTAAACCGGCGCTGTGAGAGCTCAAGCCCATGCAGGAATTTAGCAGATCCATCTTTTTGTGTTCATTTGGGAGCGTGCAATAATTCTTTCTGCCATATATACCCAAAAAGAGCCGGGTGGCATCCACCCGGCTCTTTTTCCGTCCTTTTTTACAAACTGCCGATGACGGCATCGGTCACACGCAGGCACCGGAAAGCGGCATCCTGCAATTCTTCGAAAAACTCCCGCGCGCCGCCGGTCAGGCCGTCCGAAACGGCTTTCATCAGCAGGCAGGGCACGGCATTCGCCTCGCAGGTGAGCACGATCCCCGCCGACTCCATATCGCAGACGTCCCCCGAAAAGTCGCGGCTGATCTGCGCCTTTTCCTCTTCGGTGCCCACAAATTTATCGCCCGAGCAGCAGGTGGCCCGCTGCAGATCGGGGCACACCTCCATTGCCCGGTGCAAAAGCGCCTCGTCGGTGGGCAGGAATACCGAGCCATGCCCGTCCACCTGCCCGACCTGCAGATCAAGGAATTCCGAGCAGTCGTACTTGTAGTGCACGACCCGCTCGACCACACAGGTCTTCTGCCGCTTCATGCCGGCGGTGAGGCCGCCCACCACGCCGAAATTCACGATCATATCCACATGAAAGCGGGTGATCAGATACTGTGTGCCGGCCGCCGCGGCGATCTCGCCCATGCCGGTGTGCAGCACATAGATGTCCCGCCCGTCCCGTGCAATATGATAGAGGTCAAAGCCGGCAGGGGCATCCATCTGCTCCACCCGGTCATAATAGGCAAATATCGCGTCCGTTTCGATCGCGACGATCAATCCGATAGTCATATTCTCGTCTCCCGATATGTTTTTTTCAGTATACCACACGGCGACGAAAATAGCAACCCGTCCTACTGAAAATCCTCCGGGCAAAAATCGCCGGCGGCCTCGGCGAGCCCGATGTACTCGACCGACCCGGTGCGGCCGTTATACCACACCCGCCATCTGTCGCCGGCCGCATCGTACACGGCGGTCGGCTTATAGCAGGCATCCGCGTCCCAGCCGCCCTGCTCCGGCGATACGATGGGGTTGCCGCAAAAGCGCCGAAAGCCGGTCTTCCCGTTTTCGGACGCGGCCACACAGATACAGGCGGTGTCCACATCGCGGTAGCCGATATAGAACAACAGATACCCCAAGGTCGGGTGCGGCAGCACCTGACAGCCGCCTACCCGGTCGGCCTCATAGGGGTTGTGCGGATCACAGACAAAAATGGGATTGCAGCGCGCCTTTTGCCAGTTCACGCCGTCGTCGCTTTCGGCCAGACAGAGCACGTTCGGCTCATAGGTCTCGCCCGCGGAATACCACATGCGGTAATGCCCATTCTCATACAGCACGCAGGGGTTCATGACCGAGGCGCCTTCATACGGGTATTCCGGAATGAGCACCGGCTCGTCGCCCACCCGGTGAAAATGCAGGCCGTCCGCGCTTTCGGCAAGGCCGATAAAGCTGTGCCCGCGTGCCTGCCCCGTATACCACATCCGATAGGTTTCCCCGATCTTCAGCACGCAGTTGCGGTTCACGTCATCCTCCCACCCGCTCGCGGGGTCAAAGGTGAGCGTCTTCTGCGGCGGCTCCCAATGGATGCCGTCGGCCGAAAAGGTGACTGCCAGCGCTTTTTCTTTCCGCCACGAAAGATCCATGCGCAGTCCCCCGGCCGCTTTTGTGACATAGGCATCGAACACCGTGCCGATCTCTGCATTTCCGAAGACAGGGCCACCGGCATATTTTTCAAATTTCATGGTCGCTCCTCCTTTACAAATGCAGGGTCAGACGGTCGCCCGTTGCCCGGGCACGGCAGCGGCCGTCGACCTCCGCCGACAGGGTATCTGCCTCCCGCACCACCCGCAGCGTGTGCCCGTGATAGGGCACGCCGCTCAAATCGAACGGCATGCCGCCGCTCAGACTATGCACCGACAGCGCGTCCCCCTCGGCGGGGCACACACCGCACAGGCCGCGGACGATCAGGTCGATGAAGGCCGAGTGGTTGTAGTGATCCCCGCGGTCACGATCGTCCCGCTCCAGCTCATAGAGCCGGTCGCGTGCCACCCAGCGGCCGGTGTCCGGGTCCAGATCCTCGTTGAGATAAGGGCGACCCTGTGCATCGCGGTGGGAGGCCGCATAAATGGTGAGCAGCCGCATGAAATCAGCCGCCGCCACCGCCTGCTGCGGCGGATAGTGCTGCAGCAGCGAGATCATGGCCGACAGCACCTGCGTGGTGGCAAACGGCCAGGACGGGCCGTTCCACAGGCACTCGTGATCGAACGGCTGCCCATAGCCGGGGTGACAGCGCTCCACCGTGGTGGGGCCGTACTCCCCGAAGAAGCCCTGCGGCTCCCACAGCTTTCGGAACGCGCCCTCCCGTCCGGCGGGCGGGATACGGTAGATCCACGGGATGTACCCGATCAGTTCTCGCGCCCCGGCATGTGTCCCGTCCTCATACAAAGTCTCATAAAACCCGCGCGGTGCGTTCCACAATCGGGCGTTGATCTGCCCGGCCAGCGTCTGCGCCTCGCGGCCGAAGGCCGCCGCCTCGTCCCCGCGCCCCAGCCATCCGGCGATCTGCGCCAGTGCGGCGGCATCGGCGTATTGATAGGCGTTGATGCTCGGGCGCAGGCCGTTGCCCGATACGGAGAACTCCATACCGTCGTAGTTGTCGATCTGATAATACAGGCCGCCGGCGCGGCGGTGATCGCGCCACGCGGCGTGATTGGCGCACAGCGCCGGATAGAGCACCTCCACCGTGCGGCGATCCCCGGTGACCAGCGCATATTCCCGCGCCGTGTCGGCCAGCGGGAAACTGTACTGCCGCGCGTGATCGCCGCACCCGGCCCAGAAGCGCAGGTAGTCGGCCGTCACCTGCGGCGACGACAGCCAGCGTCCCTCCCGCACATGGTGGGAGGCCGCACAACTGATCGTGTTGTATTTACCCGCCCACGGCACGTCCGGCAAAAATTCGGTGATGACCCACCCCTGTGCGGTGTGGTGCAGGTGCTTCAAAAACAGTTGTGCCCGGTAGCGGTAGGTCGTATTCAGCGTCTCGTCGGGGCAGGAAAAGACGGGGAACGAAAAGTCTTTTGGCACAAGGTCTCACTCCTTTTTGTGCATTTACAAACTGTTCTGTTTATGCTATACTGTGAATTGTATTTATTGTACCATGCGCATTTTCCTTTGTATATAGCAATTTGTTTCATAAACCATGCATTTTGTAAGGAGAAATTTATGCTGCAGACGATCGACGAGATCCCCGTTAAAGAACGGCTGCATTGCCGCTACAGTTACCGCCTGGCCGGCCACCCTGCCATGGGCAGCGGCGATCTGTACCACTCGCTGCAATACACCGGGCACTATGTGGCCGATGCGGACTACCGCATCGACCGCTGCTGGCCGGGCTCGGTGCTGCTGCTCTTCACCGCCGCCGGTGAGGGCGAACTGCTGCTGGACGGGCACACCTATCGCCTGTCGGCCGGGACGGCGCTGCTGCTGGACTGCGGCCGCCCCCACCTCTATCACACCCTCTGTGCCCCCTGGGATTTTTACTACTGGCATCTCGGCGGCAGCGGCGCCGGGACGTTTGCCGCCCATTGGCAGCAAAGCGGCAGTCCCGTGACGGCGCTTTCGCCCCAAACGGCCGCCGACCTGCCCGGCCTTTTTGGGGATATCTGCACACAGGCACAGGCGGCCGCCCCCGACGGGCAGCGCACGCTGTCGGTCACGCTCTATTCGCTGCTGCTGCGCATCACGGAAGAACGGCAGTACACCGCCGTCGATGAGCGCGCCGCGGTGGAACGCGCCGCCGCCTATCTGCGCGCCCATTTTGCCGAACCGATATCGGTGGCTCAACTGGCCGCCGACGCCTTTCTCTCGCGCCCCTATTTCTCCGTGATCTTCAAGCGCTGCTGCGGCTGCGCACCGCATGAATATCTCATCCGTCTGCGGGTGGCAGAGGCACGCCGTCTGCTCACCGAGACGAGCCTTTCGGTAGGCGCCATCGCCGAGCGGACAGGCTTTTCGGACGCCTGTGCCCTTGCCCGCACCTTTCAGAAGGAGGTCGGCGTAGCACCGACACAGTTTCGGAAATGGTTCTCACAAAAATAGCGAAATGCCGCCGACAACCGTCGGCGGCATTTGATTATGCGCAAATTCAGTCTACCGCGATCCATTCCAGCGGCTTTTCGCGCCCGGCCAGGCAGGCCGCGCGGATGGCCATGATCTGCACGGTCACAGCGTGCTCCACGGGGATCTCACCGGTACGGAAAAAGTGCAGCAGATGATCCATCATGTTCTGGAAATAGCCGTCCTTCACCGCGACCGTCTCGTTGCGGTCGGCATAGTTGACCCGCAGCTGGAACGCCGGCTCATAGGCGACCATGTTCAAAAACGCGGTGCGGCCGTCCGCAAAGTGCAGCAGCCAGCTCGGGCACTCGTCGTTCCCGGTATACATGGTGCGGTCCACGTCCGTCCCCATCACCACCGCGACCTGCTCGAGCATATGCACGATGTAAATTTCCGGCAGGTTGGTGCCGGTCACGGTCAGGTGGTTGACGCCCGTGCAGGACAGGGTCTTGTAGGTGTCGGAAAACCGCAGTGCGGAGGTGGAGAAGCAGGGGGCGCCGCAGGCGTCCGCCAGCGCAAAAATGCGCTCGGCCTCCTCACGGGTGTCGGCAAAGGTCTTGTCGATATACACCGGCTTGCCGCTCTTCAGTGCCTTTTCGGCCAGCGCATAGTGCTGCTCCGGATTATCCGGCGAAAGCACGATGATGGCGTCGCTTTTTTCGATGAGCTCGTCGATGTCCGAAAGCAGTGTCACGCCGTGCTGCGCCGCCCATTCGGCGTTGGAGATGCGTCCCTCGACGGGCGGCTCGATGGCGGCATAGGCATACCGCACCTCATACTCCGAATTCTTTTCGGCGATCATGCGCGGATAGTTGTCGGCGTGCCACTCATTGAGATAATAGTCAATAAACCCGATGGCCTTTTTCATTTTGCTCACCCCAACACGATCTCGCGGTGCTGCGCGGCGGAATCATACAGCGCCTGCATGAGGCAGGAGGTCTGGATATTGTGGTCGATGTGGGACTGCAGATGGGTGTCCGTCCCCACGCACTTCACAAAGGCGTCGATCTCCTGACGGTAGGGCTCACCCTGCCCGTGAGGCGTATCGTCGGTGAAGAGCTTGCCGTCCTTCACACCGTAAACGGTGTATTCGCCGCAATACTGCAGACGCACGCCGGCCTTGTCACCGATGAAGTCGATGAACATACCGCCGTCGCCGATGTTTTCGGCCCACGCACCGTTGAGGGAGATGGTGGGGCCGGTGGTGCGCACCATGCCGGTAATGCCCTCCTCCACATCGTCCACGCCGTCAAACTTCGGCGGGCCGGCCCACATGCTCTCATAGACGTAGTTGGGCATATCCCGGCCCAATTTGGCAAAGCATTCCGCCGTGGCGGTGAGCAGCTGCGGCTCACCGCAGCAATACAGCACCAGATCCAGGAAATGCACGCCCCAGTCGATCAGCGCACCGCCGCCGGAGATAGCCTTGGTGGTGAACTGGCCGCCCAGGCCGGGAATGCTGCGGCGGGAGCGGAAACTGATATAGACCTGATACACCTCACCCAACTCGCCGCGGTCGATCATGTCTTTGATGCGGTTGACGTTGTCGTTGAAGCGGTTGACCACACCGATGTTCAGCACCTTGCCGGTCTTGTGCTGCGTCGCCTGCATGGTCAGCGCCTCGGCATAGGTGCGGGCGGCGGGCTTTTCGCACAGCACGTCCTTGCCGGCGTTCAGAAAATCAATGGTGATGGGCGCGTGCATGTTGTTGGGGGTGCAGACCGACACGGCGTCCAGTTCGGGATCGTTCAAAATCTCGTGATAGTCATAGACCGCCTTGCCGCAGCCGTATTTCTCCACGGCGGCGTCTGCCCGTTCGGGGATGATGTCGCAGAAATACAGGATCTCCACATTGTCATTTTTGACATAGCTGGGAATGTGCGCGGAATTGGCGATGCAGCCGCATCCGATGACAGCCACTTTGATTTTGCTCATGTGCAAAGACCTCCCTTTATCGTTTATCTTCATTATACCGAAGCCGGTGCAAAAGGCAATGGCCGGTTTTGCGGACTTACAGGACAAAATTTGCGAAAAAAGCATATTTTGTTCGTTTTTTCTCTTGCGGCCGGTGCGGATATATGGTATGCTGACAAAAAAGGAGGGGATCGGCATGGATGTACGCCTGCAATATGACCGTTCGTTTTTCAGCCGGCCAGTGCAGATGCTGCTTTTGGAGTTGTGGCAGATCGGTGAAGTGTGCATTGAACCGGCCAGCGTGGTGGAGGCGCACCGCCAGTCCTGCTATGAGATCAGTTACATCGTCTCCGGGCACGGGGAATTCTGCCACGGCGACACTGTGCTGCCGATAGCCGCGGGCGATATCGTGGTGACCCCCTGCCGCGGCATGCACACCATACGGGCGGCGGCCGATGAGCCGCTGTTCTACGCCTACATGGGTTTTCGCTTTCTCGACGGCGCCGCCGCTTTTTCCCCGGCGCCCCGCGCGTTCTTCGAGGACGGCATCGGCGGTGCCGCGCCGCAGGCGGCCGATCTCTACCCCGTTTTCAGGCAATGCATCGACGAATTCTTCCGTTCGGATGCGGCCGATCTGCTCATGGTGGAGAGCGGACTCATCCAGCTGATCGTGCGCACCTACCGCCACTTCTGCGGCATTCCGGACGCCGGCATCTATCCACCGGGGCAACCCACCCCCGGGCAGTTGGTCTACCGCATCACCAAATATGTGGAATCGCATCTCACCGAACCGCTTTCGGTGAGCGCGATCGCCGCCGCGCTGGGCTACAGCCCCTGCTACATCTCCCACCTTTTCCGCGAGCGGATGGACAAGACGCTGCAGGAATATGTGAGCACCTGCAAAGCGCAAAAAGCGGCCGAGCTGCTCACGCTCGACCGCTACACCGTCACACAGGTGGCGGAACTGCTGGGATATCAGAGCCCGCGCTCCTTCTCCCGCGCCTTTTCCCGCGTCCACGGCTGTGCCCCCTCCGCCTTTTCGGCGAAAAAGGCACCGGGCAGATAAACGAAGCTATCCGCCCGCGCCGCGGTCGAATCAGTGCCGGACTGTGTATTTTTCGGCATATTCACTGTAGTATTCTTCGAAACCGTGTGTTTTTTCGATCTCCTGTTTGGTCATCGTTCCGTGCCTTTCACTCATCTCTCTGTGTCTGATACGTATGGCGATCCCCAGATTGGAGCAATGATCGCCGACCCTTTCAAGATCGGTCAGCATATCGTTATAGACGAATCCGTGACTGTATTGGCAGATCCCGTTTTGCACACGTTCGATGTGATTGCGCTTATATTCCGCGCAGAGATTGTCGATCAGTTCTTCCAAAGGCGCGATCTTATAAGAGGTGTCTATATCATCACCGACAAAAGCGCTTTCCGTATTCCCGAGGATCTCCGTGATAGCCGCAAACAAATTTTGCATTTCTCTGTTGGCGTCCGGGGACAGGATGATTTTCTTGTCGTGTATCTCTTTGGCCGACTCGGCAAGATTTTTGGCGTGGTCGCCCAGCCTTTCAAAATCGTTTACGGAACGCAGGAACAGGCTGACCGTCTTGTTCTGGTCGCCGTCAAGCTCGTTTTTCATGATCTTGACAAGATAACTTCCGACCTTATCTTCGTATGTATCTATGATCTCTTCCAGATCATACACCCGCTTAAAACCGGCATCGGCAAATGAATCAAAAAGCCTCATCGCCTCACGGATGCTGTCGCAGGCAAGTCCCGCCATAGAACAGATCGCCGTTTTCGCCTGCTCGATCGCGATAGCGGGATGCGTTAAGAACATTTCTTCCAGACGCTCGACATCCCTGAGTTCGGCAATGTTCTCCTGCTTTTCTCTCACGATGATATTCACGAATTTTTCGATCACACCGGTCAGCGGGAAGAGCAGCAGGATAATGGCCACTCTGAAAACGGTATTCAGCAGCGCTACGCTGATCATGCTCATCGTGCGGCTCATGATCTCGAAATGAAAGATCGCATCGGCCGAATAGAAGAGGATGCCGAAGATGAGTGCCCCGAGGGTATCGACAAGGAGATAGATCAAGGCCGTCCGTTTTCCGTTGGCATTTGCGCCGAGTGCGGAAAGAAGCACGGGGACGGATGCACCGATCGCAATACCCATGATCACCGGCAGTGCCAAATGGAAACTGACTGCTCCGGTCACGGCAAGAGTCTGCAGGATACCGACTGCCGCCGAAGCGCTTTGGATCAGGCAGGTAAAGAGCATCCCGATCAGGACACCTGCCAAAGGACTTGAAAAGCCGGTCAGCAGATCAATGAACGCTTTGCTTTCGCGCAGAGGATATACCGCTTCGGTCATGGCGGAGATCCCGAACATCAAAACCGCAAAGCCGAGAAGGATGAAGGCGGCATGGTGATTCTTTTCTCTTTTCGTAAACATCAGGAGAATGATCCCGATCACCGCCATGAGTGCCGTCAGTGTATCTGTTGAAATGATTTCAAAGATGCCGCTTCCGCTCACCGACGAAAGACAGATCACCCAGCCGGTAATGCTTGTCCCGATGATGGCGCCCATGATGATCCCGATAGCCTGTTTGACTTTCATCATCCCGGAATTGACAAATCCGACGACCATGACCGACGTAGCAGACGAGCTTTGTATGACCGCCGTCACACCGGTGCCGAGCAGAACGCCTTTCAACGGGTTGCTGGTGAGTTTATACAACACCATCTCAAGCCGCTCACCGGATACCTTCATCAGTCCGGTACCCATCAGATTCATGCCGAACAGAAACAGGGCGATCCCGCACAGCAGGTTTATAATATTTACAATACCCATAAAATCACCGCCTAAATCCAGATTGTCCGATATTCACATCGGCCGTGTCAAATAAGCTGCTGTTCGTTTATCATCAGTTTGAACTGCAGCCCGAGTTTTTCAGCAGCTTTCCGGCACAGCAGCATCCTGCTTAAAAATATCTCAAAGTAATCCATGACCGAACCGTATCGCGTATCGACCGTCAGTTTGAGTTTTATCAGCGTGTGCGCCTCGTTGATCTTCAGTTCGGATCTTGTGACGGAATAATTCACCCTGTCGTGGATATCAAATCCGGACATATCCCGATTGCGCACCCGGCTCCTGCGGACATCGGACTTATCCGCAAGGATCAGCGCCGCCGCGATGTCGCTCACGGGCTGTCCGGTGCCTTCATCGTGATTGCCGATCGCGGTTGTGATTGCGGCGATCTCTTCCGGCGGAAAACCCATTTTATCAAGGATGCGAAAAGCCATTACCGCGCCGCTTTGACTGTGCTCTATGCGATTCACAAGATTTCCGATATCGTGAAGATAGCCGGCGATCTTTGCCAGTTCCACAGTTCTTGCGGGATAGCCGAGTTCTTCCAGAATATACCCCGCCTTTTCCGACGTAATGGTCAAGTGAGCAAAACTGTGCTCCGTCACACCGAGGGCGGAAAGCGATTCATCCGCGCGGATGATATAGGTCTTGATCGCCTCGTCCTTTTTTATTTCTTCATATGTCATTTCATGACCTCGTTCTTGGAGAAAATCACGGCCACTGTCGTTCCGCCGTCGATAACGCTGTTCAGTTCTATCCTCGCGTTGTGGATCTTTGCGGCGTGTTTGACAATGGACAAGCCGAGTCCGGTCCCGCCCATCGACTTGGAATGGCTCTTATCGACACGGTAAAAGCGCTCGAAAATGCGTTCCTTTTCTTCTTCGGGGATGCCGATACCGGTATCGCTGACCGACAGAATGATCTCGTCCGCGGTATTCTCGACCTTCACGCTCACCGAACCGTTTTCGCGATTATATTTGACGGCGTTATCGGTCAGGTTATATATCGTACTGTTAAGAAGTTCGGGAACACCTACCAGCACGGCGGGATCGCCCGAAACCGTCAGGGTCACATGCTTTTCATCGGCAGAAGGTGTCAGGATGCGCACGGTTTCTTTGGCAAGCTCCAGAAGGTCGATCTCTTCGCGCTTGTTTTCAATAGCACCTTCATCCAGCCGGGACAGACCGATGATATCTTCGACAAGAGCGATCATGCGCTGCGATTCCGAATAGATGTTTTCATAAAAACGTCCCGTGTCTTCCTCCTTGACCATGCCGTTTTTCAAAAGCTCTGCATAGCCGGAGATGGATTGGAGGGGTGTCTTGAGTTCGTGGGACACATTTGCGGTAAATTCACGGCGCATTTTTTCGGATTTTTCTTTTTCGGTCACATCGAAGATCAGTATGACGATACCGGTCACGGAATCATCGGTGATCACGGGGCTGGCGTTTACCTGATAATCCATTCCGGATATCTTCATTGTCATGTCGGCGTGCTCGCCGTTTTTCGCTTTGCGGAGAAGCTCCTGCAATTCGAGCGAATGGTTCAGAAGAAGGATATCCTTGCCGATACAATAACTGCTGACGGAAAGCAGGCTTGTGGCCGTTTTGTTGATACTGAGAATGATCCCGCTTTCATTCAGCAGGACGAGTCCCTCGTTCATATTGGCGGTAGCGGCAACAAACTCTTCTTTTTTGCGCCGCAATTCGGACGACTGTTTTTTCAGTTGAGTCTGCTGATTGTCGATGCGGTCAAGCAGCGGGCGGAGTTCTTCATACCCCTTGTTCTCACGCGGCTCGTCAAGATCGAGTTCGTTCAGCGGCTTTACGATCTTCTTCGACAGCTTCGAGGCAAGCACGAACGCTATGATAAACGCGATAACGATCACAAGGATTATCGGCTGGATCATGATCAGTATCAGCGACGGGATCGTCAGGTACGAGCTTGAAAGCCGGATCACGGTCCCGTCCGAAAGCAGCTTTGCACAATAGATCTGGCGCTGGGTCAGCGTGGAAGAATACCGTGCGCTTTCGCCGTAGCCGTTTTTGAAAGCCTGCCTGATCTCTGCGCGGTCCGAGTGGTTTTCCATACTGTCGGCATTCGATTCGCTGTCGTACAATACGCTCCCGTCTTCGGCCACCCAGGTGATACGGGGATTGTCGGCGGAATAGTCATCAAAATAGGCGATGCCTTCGTGTTCGACCCCCTGCGCCGCAAGAGCCGTCTGCGCTTTCAGCTGGCTTTGCTGGGTACTTGAAAAATGTTCATACAGAGCACCGAAAATGATGATCATTGTGGCAAGAAAAACCGCACCTGCCGCAATACAGATCGACTTGAATATGCCTTTCTTCACTTTTCTTCCTCCATTTTGTAACCGACCCCCCGAACGGTCTGGATATACTCGCCGCAGGAGCCGAGTTTTGTGCGAAGGGTTCCGATATGCACATCGACCGTGCGCGTTTCGCCGGCGAAATCCGCACCCCACACACCCTGAAGCAGTTGTTCACGGGAAAACACGTAGCCGATATTGCTCATAAACGTCGAAAGAAGCTCGTACTCCTTCAGTGTAAGCACGATCTTGTTCCCGCCGGCAAACACCGTATGAGTGTCCCTGTTCAGGACGAGGTCCCCGATCTGCAGAATATCCGCTGTGTTTTTCGGTGCGCTCCGGCGAAGCACGGCCTTGACACGGCTGATAAGTTCCATCATGCCGAACGGCTTGGCCAAATAATCATCGGCCCCCGAATCCAGGCCGATCACCTTGTCATACTCTGCGCCTTTGGCCGTTGCCATAATGATCGGGATGTCAGAAGTGCGGCTTTGCGCACGAAGTTTTTTCAAAACGGATAATCCGTTTTCGCCGGGCAGCATAATATCAAGCAGGATCAACTCGGGAATATCGCTGCGCAAAGCGTCGTACAATTCTCCGGCACAAGAAAAGCCCTGCGTCTCAAATCCGGCAGTGTTCAATGTATACTGCATCAAATCGCGGATGCTGGTGTCATCTTCGACACAAAAAATCATATGATCAGCCCTCCCCTCATACTTTTATATTAGCAGAAAGTGACGATCCTTGCAATATAATGTTTTCAAATGCCGCCAGGCATTTCGGCGACGTTCCATCGCCGCCGGTTTGAGGTTATTTTACCATAAAAACTTCAAATCCGTAATCTTTTCATTGTAAAATCGATGTAAAGTGTTTGTTTTCCCAAATATCTGACACCGCCAAAAGCATCCAAAAAGACCACGGGAATAAAAAAGGGCAACAAAAAACGCCGGCCACGAATGTGGTCGGCGTTTCGTTTGTGTTGGCGTCTCCTTATCTTCCCGGGCCGCTTCCAGCCAAGTATTGTCAGCGCAGATGAGCTTAACTTCCGTGTTCGGGATGGGAACGGGTGTACCCTCATCACCATTGACACCAACTTCAG
>JAZRVU010000118.1:0-28799 GCA_045599305.1 Acutalibacteraceae bacterium
AAAAGCCGAAGACGGCGGGTGTGGGTTCACCATGCGGGCACATTGGTGCTTTTTATGGCGATAATGTTATGCGGAGCGGTCATTTCAGCCGGATGCGGATGCCGTTGGTGTAGGGCGGCTCGTCCACCGGCTCCGGACGGATGTCGGCGGCGGCGTTTTTGATGAGCAGCACGGATAGATCCTCTTTATCTGCGAAGGGATCGAAGGCGGGGCCGTTATAGCGGATGAACATTTCGGCGGCGTTGGCCTCTTCGGAGAATTCCAATGTCAGGCAGATGCGGATATCGTCGCCCAACCGCGGCAGAATGGTCTGCGCGCACAGTTCCTCAAACACGACCTGCGCCTCCCGGATGGTGCGCTGCTCCATCATGTGGCGGCGCCCGAAATCTTCGATGTGGGAGTTGATGCCGATGAAATCGTAGTCGCGGGACTCCACATGCTCCTCCAGCACCTTCAGGCGGTGGATGAACCGGCGCGTTTTCTCCCGCTGCGGGTGGTCAAAGATCTGCTGCGGCGTGCCTTCCTCATAGATGACGCCCTCGTCCATATAGAAGACGCGGGTGGAGACGTCCCTGGCAAATTTCATCTCGTGGGTGACGATCATCATCGTCAACCCGCGCTTGGCCAGTTTGCGGATGACAGCCAGCACCTCACCCACCATCGTCGGGTCGAGCGCGGAGGTCGGCTCGTCGAACAGAACGATATCCGGCTCCATTGCCAGCGTGCGGGCGATGGCCACGCGCTGCCGCTGACCGCCGGAGAGCTCATCGGGGTAGCGCAGGGCGCGGTCGGCCAGCCCCACTTCGCGCAGGAGCGCCATGCCGCGGTCGTAGGCCTCCTGCCGGGACAGTCCCAGCAGAGTGACCGGCCCGGCCATGATGTTTTCGATGACCGTCATGTGCGCAAACAGATTGAAGGATTGGAATACCATCCCCATCCGGCGGCGCAGCAGGTGCACTTTGCACTTTTTGCCGGTGATGGCCTCGCCATCGATCAGGATCTCGCCCGAGGTCGGTTTTTCCAGCAGGTTGATGCAGCGCAGCAGGGTGGATTTGCCGGTGCCGGATGGCCCGATGATCGAGATCACCTCGCCCTTTTTTATCTCGGCATTGACATCGATAAGCGGTGTCGCATTTTCAAATTCCTTGCGCAGATGTCGTATGGTGATCACAGCTGATCCACCCCTTTCACGGTACGGTGCTGCCGATCCGGCTTGATTTTTATTTCCACGAGTTGCAGCAGCGCGGCCAGCAGGCTGGAAATGACAAAATAGATGATGGCGGTGGCGATCAGCGGGAAGAACGCCTCATAGGTACGGCTGCGGATAATGTCGCTCATTTTGGTGAGATCCTGCACCGCGATATATCCCACAACGGAGGTCATTTTGACCAGTGAGATGAATTCGCCCTTGTAAACGGGCAGGAAATGCTGTGCTGCCTGCGGCAGCACGATACGCCCAAATGTCTGTGCCCGTGTGAAGCCGATGGCGAGCGCCGCCTCTGTCTGTCCGGGGTCTACTGCCTCGATACCGGTGCGGATCATCTCGCCTACATAAGCCGAGAAATTGAGCGAAAAGGCGATGATGGCCACCCATTCTCCCGCAATGCCGCTTTTGGCGAACACAAGGTAAAAAAGGATCATCAGCAGCACCACCAGCGGTGTCCCCTGCAGGATACGGATATACACGGTGGTGCAGGTGTGCAGAACGGGATTCTTCAGGCGGTGCAGCAGGCAAAGCCCGAAGCCCAGCAATGTGCCGAACAGAGCGGAAAGCACCGAGATGAACACGGTGGTACCGATGCCGCGCACGATGAGCTGCCAACGGTTTTCACGGATAAAGGTCTTTTGAAAACTGGCTTTGAGCGACTCAAAGAAGCCGGGAGCGGCGGCAAACGGGTCTTTGATCAGCAGAAAGATCTCCTCGTGGCCGACGGGATCGGAAAAGGTCACGCTTTCCGCCCGCTCGGGCGTGACGGTGATGCTGTTGCCGGCAAAGTTGTATTTGCCGGAGGCGATGCCGGGCAGGATGGCGTCAAAATCCATCATTTTGATGGTGATACCGTATCCGTATGCGCGGCAGAAGCGCACAGCCAGTTCCACATCGAAGCCTGTCGGTTCACCGTTCAGATAGTAGGAAAAAGGAGCGTTATCGCCGGTGGTGGCAAAAACGAGCGACGGTTTTTTATCGGCGAGATCGGCAAGATCCACCCCGCTTTCCGTCGGGTGGTCGGAAAGCCAGCGTGATTCCATGTCGCCCAGCGTGCCGTCTGCGCGGCAGGCGGCTAAAAATTCGTTGAACTCTCCGCACAGACGCATGGCACCCTCTGATTTGCCGAAGGCAAAGGCGAAATCGGTGACGCCGAGCGAATCCGACAGGCTGACAAGGGTGGGATCGGTGCGCACCAGATCCCGCGCGTAGCTCGCGTCTGCGGCCATGCCGGCCGCCAGACCGGCCTTCACGGCGGCGACCAGATCGCCGGTGCTGTTATAATAGTGCAGCTCGGCGTGCGGCAGACAGGACAGGGTATAGCTGTCATGCACGGAGCCGGAAAGAATGGCGATATTTTGGCCATCGAAAGAATCGAGAGACGGGAGCTGCCCGGCGGTGCCGCTTGCTTTTTGCCCGGCGGTGCAGCCGCACAGGCAGATGACCAGCAGTATGGCCGCGCACAGAAGTGCTGTCGTATTTCGTCTGTTCATGGTGTGTTCCTCTCTGTGTGACTTGTCGTCTGCAGCGGTGTCGGCCACGGCAGATCTTTTTTATTATACAGTTTCTTATCGACTTTTTCAATAGCCGACCCGCCGAAGTTTTACAAAAATTCGGAAAATCCCTTGCGTTTGCCGCCGCATCATATTATAATCATGTTAGATGATCCGTCAACGGAAGGAGCCGAGGCTTTCAATGAACGAGGCATATGGAAAATTGATGCTTGCCACGCTGATGCCCGTGGCGGCGGCGGTGCTGCTCTGGCTGCTGGATAAGCGCACCCCTTTCGGGCGGATCGACGCCCGTGTCAAGCAGGTCATCTACGGTGTGATCTTCGGCGCACTGGCAGTGGTAGGCACCGAGTGGGGCATTCCCCTGAACGGGGCGCAGCTCAATTGCCGTGATGCGGCGGTGCTGGTCGCGGGACTGATGTTCGGCGCACCGGCGGGGATCATCGCCGGTGTGATCGGCGGTGTGGAACGCTGGATCGCCGTGGCGTGGGGGATCGGTACTTTCACGCGGGTGGCCTGCACGGCGGCCACGCTTTTTGCCGGCATTTATGCCGCCGGGCTCAGGAAATTCATGTTTGAGGACAAAAAGCCGGGCGTGCTGATCTCACTGGCTATCGGCGTGGTGATGGAGGTGCTTCATCTCACGCTGGTATTCCTTACCAATATGGCCACGCCGGAAACGGCAATGAACGTTGTCAAGGTGTGCAGTGCCCCCATGATCGTTGCAAACGGCGTTTCGGTGATGCTGGCAGCACTCGTGCTCACACTGTTGTCCCGTGAACACCAAAACCGCAAGCGCGGGCAGACGCGCATCTCTCAAACCATTCAGCGCTGGCTGCTGGTGACGGTGGTATTAGCTTTTGCCGCCACTTCTTATTTTGTGTTCGAGCTGCAGCAGCGCATTGCCGATTCACAGGGGGATACGCTGCTGTCGCTGGCTCTGGACGAGACCGAGGCGGATATCCGTGACACACTGGCACAGGGGCAGGATATCCATACCCGTATCGTGGATCTGACCCGTGACCGCCACGTGGGGAAGACCGGGTTCGTGCTGATTCTGGACGAGCAGATGGAATTGGTGAGTGCCCCCGCCGGGCTGACGCGTGAGGGGCTGGCGCAGGATGCCGCCGGTATGGAGATGCCGGCGGCGGAGACAACCTTTGAAATGTCGCTTAACGGGGAGCAGACATGGTGCCGCTACCGTGTGCTGGAGGGCTATTATCTGATGGCCACCCTGCCGGAGGACGAGGCACTGCAGGTACGCAATATCGCGCTGTATGTCAATACCTTCATGGAGATCCTCGTCTTTGCCATTCTGTTTGGCCTGATCTATCTGCTCATCAAGCGGGTGGTGGTCGATCAGATCAAAAGTGTGAACCGGTCGCTTGCCCGGATCACGGGCGGCCATCTGGACGAGGTGGTGAATGTCCGCTCCAACGAGGAATTCGCCTCGCTTTCGGATGACATCAACACCACGGTGGATACCTTGAAGCAGTATATTGACGAGGCCTCCGCCCGTATTGACGCAGAGCTGGAATTCGCCAAGAACATCCAGTCCTCCGCTTTGCCGAATGTGTTCCCGGCGTTCCCCAAGCGAAAGGATATCGACATCTATGCCATGATGGACCCGGCAAAGGAAGTCGGCGGCGATTTCTATGATTTTTATATGACCGGCACCGATATGCTGCATTTTTTGGTGGCAGATGTATCCGGCAAGGGGATCCCCGCCGCCATGTTCATGATGCGGGCCAAGACCGAGCTCAAAAGCCTGACCGAGGCCGAGCTGCCGCTGTGCGATGTGTTCACCCGCGGCAATACGGCGCTGTGTGAAGGCAACGATGCCGGGATGTTCGTCACCGCATGGCAGGGCAGCCTGGATATGGATACGGGACTGCTGCGGTTCGCCAACGCCGGGCACAATCCGCCGCTGGTGTGCCATGCAGACGGGCAGTTCGAATTTCTCCGCTCCCGTCCGGGTTTTGTGCTGGCGGGAATGGACGGCGTGCGCTATCAGACACAGGAGCGGCAGCTCCTGCCCGGCGATACCGTCTATCTCTATACCGACGGCGTGACCGAGGCGACCAACGCCCAAAACGAGCTTTATGGAGAGGAACGGTTGCTGGCCGCATTGAACGCCCGGCCGTTCGCCGGTATGCAGGAGCTGTGTGAAGCCGTCAAGGCGGATGTGGCGGCCTTCGTGGCAGAGGCGCCCCAGTTCGATGATATCACCATGGTGGCGCTGCGGTATATCGGCGCGCCCTCCATCACCTTCGAGCGGGCGGCCATCGCCGATATCCCCGCCGTGACGGCGTTTGCGGAGGCAGAACTGGAAAAGATCGACTGCCCCATGAAGACGGTCATCCAGATCAATGTGGCGATCGACGAGATCTACAGCAACATCGTCAAATACGGCTATAAGGACGGGAGCGGTCCCGTTACCGTCAAACTGATCGTGCGGGAGGATCCTCGTGCGGTGTATATCCGCTTCTGCGATGAAGGGGTGCCCTACAATCCGCTGACGAAGGAGGACCCCGATGTGACCCTTTCGGCAGAGGAACGCAACATCGGCGGTCTGGGGATATACATGGTGAAAAAGACGATGGACGATATGAAATACAAATACGAAAACGGCCAGAACATCCTGACCGTGATGAAACGGCTGGAATGATGGCATATAAAGACGCAAGCGCTGCTCTGTTCGGAGCAGCGCTTGTTTTTATAATTCCAGTGTGTCAAAGCCAAGGCAGAGGGTGTCGGCGCGGTGGCTGTCGCTGGAAGCCAGGAACTGCCCGCCGTGTGCCCGGATGTAGTCGCGTATTTCGGGGGCGGGGTAGGGGGCGGTGCGCCATCCGCGGGAGATGGCGCCGGTGTTCACCTCGAACGGCACGCCGGCCGAAAGCAGGGTATCCGCCGCCGCCTGCCACGCGGCACGGTAACGCGGGTGCTGCTCGTCAAAGAGCGGCACTTTTTCGTTGAATTTGGTGATGAGGTCGAAATGCCCGATGATGGTGGCACCCGTCTTCCTCACCACATCCGCCGCCGTGCGGTAATACGCCTCGCAAAGGGCGTAGACGTCCCCGCTAAAATAACGCGACACCGCGTCTTTTAAGATCTGCGGCTCCTCGTCCACGGGCAGGAATTCTTTTCCGCATTTCACATAATGCACCGACCCGATCACGAAGTCATACCCCGCGGTCGTCTCATCGGAATAGTAGTCCTGTTCGATGCCGCACAGGATGCGGATGCGGTCACGGTACTTCTCCCGCAGAGCGGCGATCTCGGCTTTATAGGCAGAGATTTTGTCTTTGGCGATGCAGTAGCGCTCGTCAAAGGCGGTGTAGGAATGGTCGGAAAAGCCGAGGGTGTGCAGTCCCGCGGCAATGGCGGCCTGCACCATCTCTTCGGGCGTGTTTTTACCGTCGCTGTAGGTGGTGTGGACATGCAGGTCTTTCAGTTCCATCAGGTCATTTTCTCCTGCTTCACTTTTTTGTCGATCACGTGGCGGGAGGCCAGCTCGCGGTGGATGTCCTCGAGCGAGATGCCCGCTTCGATCATCAGTACCATCACATGATAGGCGAGATCGGCGATCTCATAGACCGTCTCTTTTTTATCCTCCGCCTTGGCGGCGATGATGACCTCGGTGGATTCCTCGCCCACCTTTTTGAGGATCTTATCCAGCCCTTTTTCGAACAGATAGGTGGTGTAGGAGCCCTCTTTTTTCTCGGTCTTGCGCCCGCGGATGAGCTCGAACAGCTGCTCATAGGAAAATTCGTGCCGTTCCTCGCTTTCAAAGACGGGGGCTTCAAAGCAGGAGGTGGTGCCCAGGTGGCACGCTGGGCCGTCCGGCTCCACCATGACGACCAGCGCGTCGCGGTCGCAGTCGGCGGTGATGGAGACCACGTGCTGATAGTTGCCGCTGGTCTCGCCCTTGAGCCACAGTTCCTGCCGCGAACGGCTGAAGAAGCAGGTGAGTTCCTTTTCCATGGTGATCTTCAGGCTCTGGGCGTTCATGTAGGCGAGCGTCAGCACCCGCTTGGACACGGCGTCCACCACGATGGCGGGGATGAGCCCGTTCTGGTCAAATTTCAGTTCTTCGATTTTCAGCATAACCACATTCTCCTTATAATCTGACGGGGATCCCGTTTGTCTTCATTTCTTTTTTCAAGTCGGCAATGGACACCTCACCGAAATGGAAGATGGAGGCGGCCAGTCCGGCGTCCACACGCGGCAGGGACTTGAACAGGGTGATGAAATCCGCAATGCAGCCCGCACCGCCCGAGGCGATTACCGGCACGCTCACGACGCGGCAGACCGCGTCCAGCATCTCAAGGTCGAAGCCCTGTTTCACGCCGTCGGTGTCGATGGAGTTGAGCACCACTTCGCCGGCGCCGCTTTCCACCCCGCGGCGGATCCACTCGATGGCCTCCAGCCCGGTGTTTTCGCGCCCGCCCTTGGCGAACACGCGGAACACGCCGTCCACCCGCTTGACGTCCACCGACAACACCACGCACTGGTCGCCGTAGAGCTTGGCGGCCTCGCCGATGAGGGCGGGGTTGCGGATGGCGCCGGAGTTCACGCTGACCTTGTCGGCACCGCATTTGAGCACCCGGTCAAAATCCGCCACCGTGTTGATGCCGCCGCCCACCGTCAGGGGGATGAAGACGTTTTTCGCCGTTTCACACAGGATGTCGGTGAACAGTTTTCGCCCGTCCGACGAGGCGGTGATGTCGTAAAACACCAGTTCGTCCGCGCCGTTGTCGCTGTAATACTTTGCCAGTTCCACGGGCGAGGATATCTCGCGCAGTCCCTCAAAGTTCACGCCCTTGACCACCTGCCCGTTTCGCACGTCCAGGCAGGGGATGATTCGTTTTGTGATCATTTTGCCACCTCGATCGCATCTGGCAGAGAGATCGCGCCGGTGTAATAGGCCTTGCCGATGATGGCACCGTACAGATCCAGTGCCCGCAGTGCCTGCACATCCTGAAGCGACGATACGCCGCCCGATGCGGTGATCTGCAGCGAGAAGCGCGCGGACAGTTCTTTGTACAGTGCGCGGTTGGTGCCCAGCATGGCGCCGTCTTTGGAAATGTCGGTGCAGATGAGCGTCTTCACGCCGATCTGCTGCATTTGCTCACAAAAATCGAAAGCATTCAGGCCGGAACTCTCTGTCCACCCCTTGATGGCCACCTCGCCGTCGCGGATGTCGATGCCCACGGCGATCCTGTCGCCGAAAGCGGCGACCGCCTGCTGTACGAACCCCGGCGCGGTGACGGCCGCCGTGCCTAAAATCACACGGTCGAGCCCGCTTTGCACATAGCGCTCTATCGTTTCCATATTGCGCACACCGCCGCCGATCTCGCAAAACAGGCCGGTCTCCCGCTTGATGCGGCAGACGGTGTCGAAATTGGGGGTGGTGCCGCCTTTGGCGCCCTCCAGATCCACCAGGTGCACATGGGTCGCGCCCTGACGTTTGAAGTCCAGCGCCACCCCCACGGGGTCGCGGTTGTACACCGTTTTTTGCGCATAGTCGCCTTTGAAAAGGCGCACGGCCTCTCCTTCGAAAAGGTCGATGGCGGGGAAAATCAGCATAGCGCACCTTCTTTCAGTTCACAGAACGCCCGCAGGATCGCCAGCCCCGTATTCCCGCTCTTTTCGGGGTGGAACTGGCAGCCCATCACGTTGCCGTCGGCCACCGCCGCGGTGATCGGCACGCCGTATTCGGTCGTGGCGATCACGCTCTCCTCACACCCCACACCGCAGTAGGAGTGGACGAAATACACATGGTCACCCTCGCGGATATATTTGAACAGCGGGTGAGGTTTGCAGAAGGCGAGGGCGTTCCAGCCCATGTGGGGAATTTTTAAATCCTGCACGCGCTCGGCGATGGGACGGATCTCGCCGCGAATCAGCGCCAGACCGGGGTGCTCGCCGTATTCCCAGCTTTTTTCGAACAGCAGCTGCATCCCCAGGCAGATGCCCATGATCGGCTTACCGGCGGCCGCCGCCGACGTGAGCACCGGCCACAGTCCCGAGGCACGCAGTTTTTCGGCGGCATCCTCGAAAGCGCCCACGCCCGGCAGAATGATGCGGTCGGCCGCGGCCAGCACGGCGGCATCGGCGGTCACCACCGCCTCTTCGCCGATCTTTTGAAGCGAGGAAACCAGCGAAAACAGGTTGCCGACGCCGTAATCCACAATAGCGGTCATTACAAAACTCCTTTGGTGGAGGGGATCTCGTTTTTAAAATCCCCGTCGATGCTCACCGCCCGGCGCAGACTGCGCGCGGCGGATTTAAAAGCGCCTTCGATGATGTGGTGGGAATTTTTCCCGGCCAGCTGCCGCAGATGCAGCGCACACGCCGCCTGCCGCACGAAGCCGAGCCAGAATTCCTCCACCAGTTCGGTGTCGAAATCACCCACCTTCTGGGTGGGGATATCGAGGGCGAAGCCGAGATAGGCGCGGCCGGACAGGTCCACCGCGGTCAGAATGAGCGATTCGTCCATCGGCAGCACGGTGTCGCCGTAGCGGCAGATGCCGCGCTTGTCGCCCAGCGCCTCAGAAAACGCCTGACCCAGCGCGATGCCGATATCCTCCACCGTGTGGTGGTAGTCCACCTGTACGTCCCCGCGGCAGTGCACCGTCAAATCAAAACGGCCGTGGGAGGCAAACAGGGTGAGCATATGGTCAAGAAAGCCGCAGCCGGTGTCGATCTCGCTTTTGCCGGTGCCGTCCAGACAGAGGGTGAGCGAAATATCGGTCTCGGCGGTCTTGCGTGTCACAGTGGCAGTTCTCATGTTCTCTCCTTCAGAATATCGGCCGTGATCGAAAGGAACTGATCCATCTGTTCGTCGCTGCCGATGGTGATACGGTTATAGTCGCTGATGCGCGGAAGATCGAAGTGGCGGATCAGCACCCCGCGCTCTTTCAGCGCCAGATACAGTTCCTTGCCGCCGATGGCGGGGTGTGCCGCGAACAGGAAATTGGCGGCGGATGCGGTCATGGTGAAGCCGAGCGCGCAAAGCCGGTCGGCGGTGCGGGCACGGGTGGCCATGATGGCCTGCCGCGTCTCTTCAAAATACGCCTCGTCCGCCAGCGCGCCGATGCCGGCGGCCATGGTCATGCGGTTGATGTTGTAGGGGTTGGTGGAGTATTTCACGGTGTTCAGGTCGCGGATGAGGTCGCGGCAGCCCGCGCCGAAGCCCAGTCGTCCGCCCGCCAGCGAGCGGGACTTGGAAAAGGTGCGGCAGACGAGCAGGTTATCATAGCGGTGAATGAGGTCGAGCGCACTTTCGCCGCCGAAGTCGATGTACGCTTCGTCCACCACCACGACGCGGTCGGGATCGGCCGCCACGATGCGCTCGATTGCCGCTTTGGAAAGCAGGATGCCGGTGGGCGCGTTGGGGTTGGCGATGAAGACCGTTTTGCCGCCGCCGAGGTAGTCGGCCGGGTCGATGGTGAGATCGTCCTTCAGCGGGATGGTCTCATAGGGGACACCGTTCAGCGCGGCGAAAACAGGGTAAAAGCCATAGGTGATGTCGGGGAAGACTGCGGGGTGGTCGGCATCGCAAAACGCCATGAAAGCGAAGTTCAGGATCTCGTCCGAGCCGTTGGTGAAAAGGATCTCATCCTTTTCCACCCCCAGTTTTTCCGCCGCCACGGCGACCAGCTGCCGGCATTCGGGGTCGGAATACAGCTGCAGATCGCCCGCTTCCTGCCGCGCCAGCCGTGCGGCCAGCGGCGAGGGCGGGAAGGGGGACTCGTTGGTGTTCAGCTTGATGTATTGCCGCTCCTGCGGCTGCTCGCCCGGCACATAGGGGACGAGCGATGCGTATTTGCGGCTGAAAAATCGGCTCATACTTCCTCCCTCGTGCGGATCACGGCACTTTTGGCGTGGGCGGTGAGCCCCTCTTTTTCGGCAAAATACGCCACATCCTCCGCCACGGCGGCCAGCGCCGCTTTGGTGTAATAGGTGTACTGCGTCTTTTTCACAAAGTCATCCACCGAGAGCGGGCTGGAGAATTTGGCGGTGCCGCTGGTGGGCAGTGTGTGGTTGGGGCCGGCAAAATAGTCGCCCAGCGCTTCGGGACAGTGGCGTCCCATGAAGATGGAGCCGGCGTGGCGGATGGCGTCGAGATAGTCGAACGGCGTGTCCACGCACAGTTCCAGATGCTCGGGCGCGATCTCGTTGGCGATGTCGATCGCCTGCATCAGGTCGTCGGCCACAATGATCTTGCCGTTATTGTCGATGGAGGCACGGGCGATCTCGGCACGCTCGAGCTGCGGGATCTGCTTTTCGAGTTCGGCCTGCACTGCCAGTGCGAGCGCCTCGCTGTCGGTCACCAGAACGGCGGAGGCCATCTTGTCGTGCTCCGCCTGCGACAGCAGATCGGCGGCGGCATAGCGCGGATCGGTCGCACCGTCGGCCACGATGAGGATCTCGCTGGGGCCGGCGATCATATCAATGGAGACCTGCCCGAACACCTGCTTCTTCGCTTCGGCCACGAAGGCGTTGCCGGGGCCGACGATCTTGTCCACCCGGGGCACGCTCTCCGTGCCGTAGGCCAGCGCGGCGATCGCCTGCGCGCCGCCGACTTTGAAGATCTTGTCCACGCCCGCCACATGGGCGGCCGCCAGGATCACGGGATTCACCTTGCCCGCGGCGTTGGGCGGGGTCACGATGACCACCTCTTTCACCCCGGCGATCTTGGCGGGGATGGCGTCCATCAGCACGGTGGAGGGATAGGCCGCCGTGCCGCCGGGCACATACAGGCCCGCGCGGTCGACGGGGATGACCTTCTGCCCGATGACGATGCCGCGTTCCTCGTTGATGATGAAACTGCTGCGCTTTTGCTTTTCGTGAAATTTGCGGATGTTGGCCGCCGCTTTCTGCAGGATCTCCAAAAACTCCGGCTCCACCGAAGCGACGGCTTCGTCGATCTCCTCGGGGGTGACGAGCAGGGAGGTGAGGGTGGCCTTGTCGAATTTTTCACAATAGGCGAAAAGCGCGGCGTCGCCGTTTTCCCGCACGTTTCGGATAATTTCGGACACGACCCCCTCCACGTTCACCGTGGGAGCGGTGCGGGCAAAAATGGTTTCGGTCTCCACTTCGCCGTATTTCAAAATGCGTATCATTGTTCTGCCTCCGTGATGGTATAAAGTCCTTCTGCGATCCGGCGGATCGCCTCCGCCTTGAATTTGAACGCCGCCTTGTTGGCGATCAGCCGCGCGCTGATGGGGATGATGGTGTCGATCACTTCCAGATCGTTTTCCTTGAGGGTGGTGCCGGTCTCGACGATGTCCACGATGACGTCCGAAAGCCCCAGAATGGGCGCGATCTCGATGGAGCCGTTGAGGTGGATGATGTCGATATCCCGCCCCTGTGCGCGGTAGTGGGTCTTGGCGATGTGGGCAAATTTGGTGGCCACACGCAGGGTCCCCGCCGGGTCGTCGCAGTACCCCTTTGGGGCGGCGACCGCCATGCGGCAGCGCCCTTTTTTAAGGTCGAGCAGCTCGTAGATATCCGGCTCATATTCCAGCAGGATGTCTTTTCCCGCCACGCCGATATCCGCGGCGCCGCGCTCCACATAGATGGGCACGTCGGAGGGCTTCACCCAGAAATAGCGCACCCGCTTTTCGGGATTTTCGAAGATCAGCTTGCGGTTGGGCTCCAGAATGGCGGGGCACTCATATCCCGCGGCGGCAAACAGGGCGTAGATCTTTTCGCCCAGCCGCCCCTTGGGCAGCGCCACATTGATGAAATCGTCCGCGGCGGCCGGTGCGGGGGAGGACAGGTCGATCCGATCGAGCACATCGGTGTAGACGGCGAAGCCCACCGCGCTCGCACGGCGTCCCATCCGCCGCATCAGCTTGTCGTATTGACCGCCCGAGAGCACGTCCGTGGGGATGTCCCGCACAAAGCCCTTGAACACGATACCGTTGTAATAATGGATATCGCCCATGACGGAAAAGTCGACCTGCAGCATCGGGGCGGCGGGGGTGGCGGCCAGCGCGTCCAGCACGCGGCAGAAGCCGGCGGCGGTCTTCAGGCCGGTCCCGGCCAGCAGGGCGGCCGCCTGTGCGGCATCGCCGTGCAGCGCCAGTAGCTGCTCCAGCAGAGCGGCGGCCTCCTTGTCGGCACAGTCGGCACACAGGGCGGCGGCTTCGTGGGGATTCTTTTCCCCGATGGCGCGGTAGAGCGCCCGCTGCCGCTCGGCGTCCGGCGCCAGCCGCTCGACCACCTCGGCCAGAATGTCCAGATCCGACAGCGCCAGCACGGCGGTGCCGGAGAGCATCTGCAGGCTTTCGGCGGCCAGAGTCAGCGTCTCCACGATCTCGCGCTCGCCCACGCGGCCGAAGCACTCCACGCCCGCCTGCATGATCTCCATAAACGAGCCGGTGCCCTTGGACACCCGGTAGACGTTCTCGTTATAGTACACTTTCTGCGTTTCGTCGGGGGTGTCCGGGCTGTTTTTGATGATGGAGAGGGTCACGTCCGGCTTGAGTGCCATCAGTTTGCCGTCGGTATCGGTGAAGGTGATGACGTTGTCGGACACCAGAAAGTCCTTGTTGCCGGCATAGAGGTCATATTCCTCGAATTTGCTCATGCGGTAGGGGCGGTAGCCGTGGGACTGGTAAAGCTGCCGCAGGGCAAACACGATCTTTTCACGGTTTTGCAGGACATTTTCATTTATCGTCATCGGTCTTCTCCGTTTCCGCCATCCGGTCGATGGCCGTTCTGTATCCGTTGGCACCGTAGGTCAGCGCACGGTTGACACGGCTGATGGTGGCGGTGCTGACCCCCACCTCGGCCGCGATCTTCTGATAGTTGTAGCCGCGGTCGAGCAAAACGGCGGTGTCCAGCCGCTGCGCCATATCCCGAAGCTCCTTGATGGTGCAGAGGTCCTCCAGAAACGCCCGGCATTCCTCGGGTGTGCGAATGGCGGCGATCACCCGAAACAACCGCTCGGTCGATTCGTTATGGAAATCAGACATACGCATCCTCCTGCATTTGATAATATGATAGCATATTATCACGATAAAGCGGTAAAGTCAAGTACCCTGCCGATATTTTTTTGAAAAAATATCGGCAGGGTACCGTTTTTCATGACAGGGTGGCGGCCATCACGGCCTTGATGGTGTGCAGACGGTTCTCGGCCTCGTCGAACACGATCGACTGCGGGCCCTCGAAGACCTCGTCGGTCACCTCCATGCAGGTGAGACCGAACTTTTCGTGGATCTGCTGCCCCACGGTGGTCTCAAGATCGTGGAAAGCGGGCAGACAGTGCATGAAGCGGCATTGCGGGCCGGCCTTCTGCATCAGCGCGGCGTTCACCTGATAGGGCGAGAGAGCGCGGATGCGCTCCTCCCACACGGCGTCCGGCTCACCCATCGAGACCCACACATCGGTGTAGATCACATCGGCGCCGGCCACGGCCGCGGCGGGGTCCTCTATGAACTCCAGCACGGCGCCGGTCCCGGCGGCGATGGCGCGGCACTGCTCGATCAGCGCGGCATCGGGGAAATATTTTGCCGGGGCGCAGGCCACAAAGTGCATCCCCATTTTGGCACAGCCCACCATCAGCGAGTTGCCCATGTTGTAGCGGGCGTCCCCCATGTAGACCAGTTTTTTACCGGCGAGGGTGCCGAAATGCTCGCGGACGGTGAGGAAATCGGCCAGTATCTGGGTGGGGTGGAATTCGTTGGTCAGACCGTTCCACACCGGCACACCGGCGTATTTGGCCAGTGCTTCCACCCGTTCCTGCCCGAAGCCGCGGTATTCGATGCCGTCGAACATCCGGCCGAGCACGCGGGCGGTGTCGGCGATGCTCTCCTTTTTGCCGATCTGCGAGCCGGAGGGGTCGAGATAGACGGGGTGCATCCCGAGATCGGCCGCCGCCACCTCAAACGCGCAGCGGGTGCGGGTGCTGGTCTTTTCAAAGATGAGGGCGACCGAGCGCCCCTCGCACAGGCGATGGGGGATGCCGGCCTTTTTCTTCTGCTTTAAGTCGGCCGCCAGATTAAGCAGGCCGGTGATCTCTTCGGGGGTGAAGTCCAGAAGCTTGAGGAAGTGTCTGCCTTTCAGATCCATGGCGTGTCCCTCCTCATTCGGCGCAGGCGGCCTTGATGATCTCCACCGCCGCGGCGAGTGCGTCCATGGGGATGTTCAGCGCGGGCAGCAGACGCACCCGGTCTTTGGCGGTGAGGCACAGCACGCCCTTTTCCAGGCAGGCGGCCACCACTTCGGCGGCGGGCTTGGTGGTCTTCAGGCCGATCATCAGCCCCATGCCGCTGACCGATTCGATGCCGGGGGCACCGGTGAAAGCGTCGAACAGGAATTTGCTCTTGGCCTCCACACCGGCGAGCAGATCGTCGTCGATGCGCTCCAGCACGCTCAGCGCGGCGGCGCAGCAGACGGGGTTGCCGCCGAAGGTGGAGCCGTGTTCGCCGTGGCCGAGCACATCCTGCACCTTTTCGCTCATCAGGGTGGCGCCCAGCGGCAGACCGCCGGCCAGTCCCTTGGCGGTGGTGACGATATCCGGCTTGATGCCGTAGTGCATATAGGAATAGAGTTTGCCGGTGCGGCCGTTGCCGGTCTGCACCTCGTCGGCGATGAGCAGGATATCCCGCTTCTCGGCGTATTCCGCCACTTCGTTGACGAAGGACTTTTTCAGATCGTTCACGCCGCCCTCGCCCTGGATGCATTCGATCATGATGGCGGCGATCTTGTGCTTGGCGCCCAGCGCCTCCAGCTCGAAGATGTTATAGGCATCCACCGATTCGAAGCCGGGGGTGAGGGGATTGAACAGTTCGTGATAGTGATCCTGCCCGGTGGCGGCCAGCGTGGTGAGGGTGCGGCCGTGGAAGCTGTTCTTCAGGGTGACGATGGTGTAGCAGCCGTCACCCTTCTTCTCAGCGGCATACTTTCTGGCCACCTTGATGGCGCACTCGTTGGCCTCGGCACCGGAATTGGAGAAGAAGACCTTGCTCATGCCGGTCTTTTCGCAGAGTTTTTCGGCCAGCAGGGCGCAGGGCTCGGTGTAATAGAGGTTGGAGGTGTGCTGCAGCTTGCCGGCCTGCGTGTTCACCGCCGCCTGCCACTTGTCGTCGGCAATGCCGAAGGAGGTGACACCGATGCCGGAGCCCATGTCGATGTACTCCTTGCCGGTCTCGTCCCAGATCTTCGAGCCCTTGCCGTGGGAAAGCACCACCGGGAACCGGTTATAGGTGCCGGCAATGTATTGCTGATCCTTTTCCTTGATCGTCATATCTCTTTTTTTCGTAAACATCGTACCGGCTCCTTCGTTGGTGAGCAGTTCCATCAGGATGGAATGGGGCACACGGCCGTCCATGATGACGACGTTTTCCACGCCCCGTTTCAGTGCTTCGGTGCAGCAGGCGACCTTCGGGATCATACCGCCGGAGATCACACCTTCCCGCCGCAGCTGTTCCGCTTCGCTCAGGCTGATCTCGGGGATGAGGGTCGCGGGGTCGTCCTTGTCCCGCAGGATGCCGGCGATGTCCGTCATCATGATGAGACGTTCGGCGCCCAGCGCACCGGCGATGTAGGCGGCGGCGGTGTCGCCGTTGATGTTGTAGGTGTTGCCGTCCTTATCGCAGCCCACGGTAGAGATGACGGGCACATAGCCCTTGGCCAGCAGGTCGTTCACGGGGGCGATGTGGATCTTGGTGATCTCGCCCACATAGCCGAGCCGTTCGTCCTTCACGGTGGCTTCGATCAGCCGGCCGTCCACGCCCGAGATGCCCATGGCCTTGCCGCCGTTCATCTCCAGCAGGTTGACGAGCGACTTGTTCACCTTGCCCGCCAGCACCATCTGCACGATATCGACGGTCTCTTTATCCGTCACCCGCAGGCCGTCCACAAACTCGGCTTTCTTGCCCAGTTTGCCCATCAGTTCGCTGATCTCGGGGCCGCCGCCGTGCACCAGCACCACCTTGACGCCGATCAGCCACAACAGCACGATATCCTGCATGACCTGCTGCTTGAGTTCCTCGTTCACCATGGCGTTGCCGCCGTATTTGATGACGATGACCTTGCCCACATAGCGTTTGATATAGGGCAGTGCCTGTGTCAGCACCTCTGCCCGCTGCAAATTGGAAAACTGGTTCTCCATGGTCGCTCCTTTCCGATCAGGTGCGGTAGTCACCGTTGATCTTGACGTAATCGTATGTCAGATCGCAGCCCCAGGCGGTGGCGGCAGCGCCGCCCATGCCCAGCGTCACGAGGATCTCGATCTCTTTTTCCAGCAGGATCTCCTTGGCGGTCTCTTCCGAAAAATCCACGCCTGCGCCGTCGCGGCAGACCTCGATGGTGCCCTTGCCGCTTTTGAAGGAGACGCCGATCTTTTCCACGTCCACCGCCGCGCCGCTGTAGCCGATGGCGCAGAGCACGCGCCCCCAGTTGGCGTCGGCACCGAACATGGCGGCCTTGAGCAGGCTGGAGCAGATGACGCTCTTGGCCACCTTTTTGGCGGTCGCCTCATCGGCGGCGCCGCTCACATGGCATTCCAGCAGTTTGGTCGCGCCCTCGCCGTCACCGGCGATCAGGCGGCACAGATGCACCGTCACGGTGTTGAGCGCTTGCATGAAGGCGGTGAAGTCCGCCCCCTCGGCGGTGACGGGGTCGTTGCCCGCCATGCCGTTGGCCAGCACGGTGACCATGTCGTTGGTGGAGGTGTCACCGTCCACGCTGACCATGTTGAAGGTGCCGGCGATGTCGGTGGAAAGCGCCTTTTGCAGCATCTCGGCCGAGATGGCCGCATCGGTCGTGATGAAGACGAGCATGGTGGCCATGTTCGGGTGGATCATGCCGCTGCCCTTGGCGATGCCGCCCATGCGGCAGGTCTTGCCGCCCAGCGTGAACTCCACCGCCGCCTCTTTCATCACGGTGTCGGTCGTCATGATGCCCTCGGCCGCATCGGCGCTGCCGTCGGCCTTCAGTGCCCCGACCAGCGCGGGGATGCCCGCGGCGATGGGCGCCAGATCGAGCGGCTGCCCGATCACGCCGGTGGAGGCCACCACGATATCGTCGGCCGAAAGCCCCAGCGCATCGGCGGCCAGCGTGCTCATCTTTTCGGCGATCTCGATGCCGTCGGCGTTGCAGGTGTTGGCATTGCCGCTGTTGCATATGATCGCCTGCGCCCTGCCGTTGTGCAGGTGCTGGCGGGTCACGGTGAGGGGCGCGCCCTTCACGAGATTGGTGGTGTAGACCGCCGCCGCGCTGGCGGGGGCCTCACTCACGATCAGCGCCAGATCCTTTTTGGTTTTGTTTTTGCGGATCCCGCAATGGATCCCGCCGGCCGTGAAGCCCTTTGCGGCGCAGACGCCGCCTTTGATCAGTTCCATGTGATTCACCTTTCCACGTGCAGGCCGGTCGCTTCATCCACGCCGAGCACGATGTTCATATTCTGAATGGCGGCGCCGGAAGCACCTTTGCCGAGATTGTCGAACCGACAGACGAGGGTCAGCCGCTCGTCGCTGCCGAACACGCCGACCTGCATATCATCCCGCCCGGCGAACGCACCGGCCGAGAGAAATCCGCTTTCGTCCATGGCATCGCAGAAGCGCACCAGACCGTCGGTGTAGTAGGCACGGTAGGCGGTGCGGATATCGTCGATACCGCCGTTCACCTGTTCGGCGAAAAGCGGTATCACCACCTCCATGCCCGCGTAATAGGAGGAGACGATGGGGGAGAATACCGGCGGCACCGTCAAGCCGCACACCTTGGCCATCTCCGGCAGGTGCTTGTGCTGCTGCGAAAGCCCGTAGGTGCGGGGCGCGCCCAGCGCGGCGGCGTCCTCGCCCTCATACTCCGCGATCATCTTTTTGCCGCCGCCGGAATAGCCGGTGAGCGAAAAGGCGGTGAGGCGGGCATCGGGCGACAGCAGCCCGCAGGCGATCAGCGGAGCCGCAAGCGCTATGAAGCCGCTCGCGTGGCAGCCGGGATTGGCGATGCGCCGGGCGGCGGCGATCTTTTCACGGGCGCCGTGCAGCTCCGGGAAGCCGTAGACCCAACCCTCCTTGGTGCGGTGGGCGGTGGAGGTGTCGATGATCACGGTGTCGGCATCGCCCGCCAATTCCACCGCCTCCACGGCCGCCGCATCCGGCAGGCACAGAAAGGCGATGTCCGCGCGGCGGATGGCGTCGCGCCGGGCGGCGGGGTCCTTGCGCCGCTCCTCGCTCAGCGTGATGAGGGAGATATCCTCCCGTCCGCCGAGCCGCTCGTGAATGCGCAGCCCGGTGGTGCCGGCGCTGCCGTCGATGAATACGTTCGTCATATGTCTCTCTCCAAAAGCGGAAAGCCGCTTGCATCCGGTGATGAAAGCGGCCTTGCGGCTGATCAGTTTTTGCCGTCCACGATCGCCTGCACCTTGATCGGCAGGCCGAACAGGTTGATGAACCCGGCGGAATCCTTCTGGTCATAGTCGCTCTCGCCGAAGGTGGCGATCTGCTCGCTGTAGAGGGAGTAGTCGCTCCAGACACCGGCCTTGATGATGTTGCCCTTGTAGAGCTTCAGCTTGACCTTGCCGGTGACCTTCTCCTGCGTTTTGTCCACAAAGGCGGAGAGCGCCTCCCGCAGGGGGGTGAACCACTGACCGTTATAGACCAGTTCCGCAAAGGTGATGGAGAGCTTCTGCTTTTCGTGCATGGTCATCTTGTCCAGGCAGATGCTCTCGAGGGTCTCATGCGCTTTGTAAAGGATGGTGCCGCCGGGGGTCTCATACACACCGCGGCACTTCATGCCCACCAGCCGGTTTTCCACGATGTCCAGCAGGCCGATGCCGTTTTTGCCGCCCAGTTCGTTGAGCTTCAGGATGATGTTCTTGGCGGACATCTTTTCGCCGTCCAGCGCCACCGGCACGCCCTGCTCGAAGTCCAGCGTGACGTAGGTGGGCTCATCGGGGGCGGCGATGGGGGAGACACCCATCTCGAGGAAGCCGGGCTTCTCATAGAGCGGCTCGTTGCCGGTGTCCTCCAGATCCAGACCCTCGTGGGAGAGGTGCCACAGGTTCTTGTCCTTGGAATAGTTGGTCTCGCGGTTGATCTTCAGCGGCACGTTGTGCGCCTCGGCGTAGTCGATCTCCTCGTCGCGGGATTTGATGCTCCACTCACGCCACGGGGCGATGATGGGCATATTCGGGGCAAAGTGCTTGATGGCCAGTTCGAAACGCACCTGGTCATTGCCCTTGCCGGTGCAGCCGTGGCAGATGGCATCGGCGCCTTCCTTCAGCGCGATCTCGACCAGCCCCTTGGCGATGCAGGGACGGGCGTGGGAGGTGCCCAGCAGATAGTCTTCATACACCGCGCCCGCCTTCATGGTGGGGATGATGTAGTTGTCCACATAGTCATCGGTGAGGTCAAGAACATACAGCTTGGAGGCACCGGTCTTCAGCGCCTTTTCCTCCAGCCCTTCCAGTTCGTCGGCCTGCCCGACATTGCCCGAAACGGCGATGACCTCGCAATTATTATAGTTTTCTTTCAGCCACGGGATGATAATGGAGGTGTCCAGACCGCCCGAATAGGCCAAAACGACTTTCTTCACATTCTCTTTATTCATGATATGCAGCTCCTCTTGAATAATTATGCAATGATTATACCACCGAAGCCCGAAAAGTCAAGACTTTTTTGAAAAAATATGCACGGATATGCGATTTATATTCAACCCCGTCATTTTGCGGCACCGGGGTGAGGGAATCCTATACAAAATGCCGAAAAACCCGCGTGTTCAGTCCGCAAAAAAGAAGTCCCGCAGCCGTTCGCGGTAGTCCGGTGCCTCATCATAGACGGCGTGACCGTACCCTTTATACAAAAACAGCGGACAATTATACATTTTTGCCAGCGCGGCGGAGGCCTCGCCCGAGAGGACGCGGTCGTCGGCGGCACCGAGCACCAGCACGGGGCAGCGGGGCGTGCCGCCCTCGCTGCGGATATCGAAGGTCAGGTTGGCCTCGGCCAGTATGGCGAAACGGCGCAGTTCTTCGGCTGTGCCGATGTTTTCAAGGGCGGCAAACGTCTCCCGCCACCGGTCACGGTAGGCATCGGAATAGACACGGCGAAACACGTCCCGGTTGAGGGCGCGGTTGTCGCCGCCGCGGGCGAGTTGTGCCCAGGCGGTGAAGGTGTCGGCCGAAAGCGCGTTCGGGTAGGGCATGGTGGAGCCGAGCACCAGCCGGTGCACCAGATCCGGACGGCGGATGGCCAGCACCTGCGCGATCATGCCGCCCTGTGAGGCGCCGAACACGTCTGCTTCCCGCAGACCCAGCCGATCCATGGCCGCGGCGGTGTCCCCGGCCATGTCGGCGACGGTGAAGCCCGCTGGTACCGGGTCGCGGCGCTCGAATACATAGACGGTGCGGTCGGCCGTAAAGTCGGCGTAGGCGGCGGCCACCGCATCGGCCGAAAGCATGACCGACTGCACGCTCATGCCCGGCAGGATGACGAGCGGGCGGCTGCCGCTGCCGAATGTGACATACGGCACCTTGCCGCCGTCACACGGGACGTATTGGACGATCATAGGTATACTCCTTTATAATTGTATAAGTGGCGGCACATATCATTTTCCGTATCGGGAAGGGGGGAGCCCCACCTCCCGGCGAAAGATCTTGGAAAACTGGTAGATATCGGGATAGCCGACACTTTCGGCGATCTCGCCGACCGAGCCGTGGTCGCCGCGCAGCATCTCCTTTGCCTTGGCGATGCGCAGTTTTTGCAGATAGCGCATCGGCGGCACACCGAAGGTGTCGGTGAAAAGCTTGCGGAAATACACCTCGCTGATGCCGCAGAGGGCGGCCAGTCGGCCGACGCAGATGTCGCGGTCGCTGTATTGCTGGGTGAGATAGGCCACGGCGGGGGCAAGCCGTTCCTGCTTGCCGGAATCGACATAGGGCGGCGCCTGCGCGCTCATCAGCCCCGACAGGATCGCATAGAGGCATTGCTTATCGGCCAGTTTGCGCGCCGCAGGCGAGGCGGCACGGTTTTTCTCGATGCGCAGAAAGTTTTTCAAAAACACGGTGTTGTCCGGCAGATCGAAGCCGAACAGGGCGTTGCCCGGCCGGTCACAGTCAAAGTTTACCACCAGAAAGTCGCCCGCCTCCACACACTCCCACGTGTAGCGGCTGCCCGCACCGAGCAGCACGGGGTGGTGGGCGTCGGAGACCAGCGTCTGCCCGTCGAAGTGATAGACGGTTTTCCCCTCGATCTTTAGTATGGCCGCCCAGCATACACGGCCGTCGATGTGCTGTCCGCTTCCCGCGGCACTGTATGTCCTGGCAGAAGAGCGCACGTCCCGCACGATCAGATCTGACAACTCATCCCGCCGCATGATTTCACCGCCTCTCCGAAGTATTGTAGCACTGTCCGGCCGAAAAGTAAAGAAAAAGTGTATCGGATTTCACAAAAATATCGTCCGGACCATTCTCCCTGTGCGGCCGGTGTGCTTTAATGAGAAAAAACGCAAAGGAGTGACGATCATGCATGCATCTTTCGCACAGGCGCCCGCCCCCGTGGTGGTGAGCGTCATCAAGGAACGCACCGTAAAGGATGCCATAGGCGCCATCCGCAACAGCGAATACGCCGGTGCCGGCGCATTCGATCTGCATCTGTCCACGCTGGATCCGGAATTCAAAAATGTATCAAGCATCGGGCAGATCCTGCAGGCCACCTCGCTGCCGGTGTTGGCGCTCAATTACAACCACACTTATGAGTTCGAGACCTATATGTCCACGGAGGAGGAGCGCATAGCCCTGCTGCGCATGGGTGCCGAGGCGGGGGCATCGGCGGTGGATATGCAGGGGTATTCCTTCGACCCGGCCGCCAAAGAGACTTTCCCTGCCGAATTTGCCGCTGCCGATATGGCATTCGCCCGCAAAAAGCCGCGCGAGGTCGCGCTGGCGCCCGAGGCGGTGGCAAAGCAGACGGCGTTCATCCGCGAGATGCACGACAGAGGGACAGAGGTGCTCATCTCCTGTCACACCGGCGTGTATCTGAACACCGAAGAGGCGCTCTCGCTGGCCAAGCTCTTTGAGGCGCGCGGGGCGGATGTGCTGAAATTCGTGATGCCCTGCGACACCGACGAACAGCTTGCCGAGCAGTTCGCCACGCTGCTCACCCTCAAGCGGGGATGTGCCTGCGCGGTGCATCTGCATTGCGGCGGTGCCAAGGGGCGCATCACCCGCATCGTCAACCCGATGATCGGTTCGCACCTGTCTTTCTGCGTCGTGCGCTTCGGGGTCAATCAACTGGCCGACCAACTGGATCTGCGCGCCTATTCCGAGGCGCTGCGGCTGCTGCGCATCAAGTGAGGGAGAAGAATGAAACGATTTGAAAAACAGACGGTCATGGTGACCGGTGCCGGGCAGAACATCGGCCGGTGCATCGCCCTGCAGTTCGCGGCCGAGGGCGCCAACGTGGTGGTGTGCGACCTGCATGAGGAGACGGTGGAAAAGACCTGCGCCGAGGCGGCGGCGCTCGGCACCGAAACCTATGGCGCCGTCTTTGACGTGCGCGACCGGGCACGGATAGCCGAGGTCATCCGCGAGGTGACCGCCCGCTTCGGCGGTGTGGATATTCTGGTCAATAATGCGGGCGGCTCGGCGGCGCTGCTGCACAAACTCAGCGATTTTGTCGATGCCGACCCGCGGACGCTGGATTTCGTCATCGACGTGAATCTGAAGGGCAGCATGAACTGTACGCAGGCGGTGCTGCCGCACATGATCGAGCAGCGCTTCGGCCGCATCGTCAACATGGCGTCCATCGCCGCAGTCTGCGGTCTGGCGGGACGTGCCGACTACTCTGCGGCCAAAGCGGGACTGGTGGGGCTCACCCGGGCGCTGGCCATGGAGGTCGGCCGGTATGACATCACGGTCAACTGTGTGTCCCCCGGCGCCATCGAGCACGCGGGGCAGGAGCATCAGACACATTGGACGTTTATCGGGGCGGACGGCCGCGGCGGCACCCATCAGGAGATCGCCGATACGGTGCTGTTTCTGGCCTCTCAGGGCTATATCACCGGGCAGAATGTGCAGGTGGACGGCGGCCGCACACTGGGCCCCGGCCATCTGTGAGGAGGGAATGTCATGTATGCCATGCTGACGGATGAAAACAAAAATTTCGTGTGGACGCCGGTACCCGATCCCGTGCCGAAAGCCGGTGAGGTGATCGTCCGCATCCATGCCGCCGCACTCAACCGCGCCGACCTGCTGCAGCGGGCGGGCAAATATCCGTCCCCGCCCGGCTGTCCGCCGTGGATGGGGCTGGAGATCGCCGGCGAGGTCGCGGCGTGCGGCACGAATGTGACCAGATGGCGGCCGGGCGACCGGGTCTGTGCGCTGCTGGGCGGCGGCGGATACGCCGAATATGCCGCGGTGCCGGAGGGGATGGTCATGCCCATCCCGCAGGGGCTGTCTATGGAGGAGGCCGCCGCACTGCCCGAGGCGTTTGCCACCTGCTATCTCAATCTGTTCATTGAGGGACGCTTCCGGGAGGGAGAGACGCTGTTCTTTCCCGCCGGGGCGAGCGGGCTGGCCTCGGTGGGCATCCCGATGGCCAAGGCGTTCGGCGGCTATGTCATCACCTCGGTGCTGGACGCGGATAAAAAAGCGGCGATCGCCCGTCTTCATGCCGACGTGGTGATCGACTCTTCCTGTGAGGACACCGCGGCTCTGCTGGCACGCGAGGCGGAGCATGGCCACCCCATCGACGTGGCGATCGACTGCCTGGGCGGCGAAACGGTGGGACGCGCCTTCCCCTTCGTCAACGAGGGATGTCGCTGGGTGCTCATTTCCACGCTGGACGGGGTGACCACCGAGGTGCCGCTGCGGGCGCTGCTCACCAAGGGGATCGAGTTCAAGGGCAGTATGCTGCGCAAGCGCAGTGTGACGGAAAAGGCGGCCATCCTCGGTGAACTGGTCGCGCGCGTGTGGCCGAAGATCGAGGCCGGCGTGATCCGCCCGACCGTTTGGCGCGTGCTGCCCATTGCCGAGGCCGCTGCGGCGCACGCCATTCTGGAGCGCGGCGAAAACGTGGGCAAGGTCGTGCTGAAAGTGATCTGAATTAAAGAATAAAAGAAGGACGGGCGTTGCCCGTCCTTCTTTTTTGTGCTTTTTCAGTTTTCGCTGAAGATCACGGTCACATCGGGGTGCAGCTGCAGCAGCGAGGCGGGCACCATCGGGTCGACCGGGCCGAAGAACGCCTTTTCGACAATGGCCTTCTTGGCGGCGCCGTTGGCGATCAGCAGCACCTTTTTCGCCTGCATAATGGACATCATGCCCATCGTGATGGCCGTCTTCGGCACATCCTCTTCCTTTTCAAAGAAGCGGGCGTTCGCCTTGATGGTGGATTCGTCCAGCTTGACCTCGTGAGTGGCTTTCACGAAGACGGTGTCCGGCTCGTTGAAGCCGATATGGCCGTCGAGGCCGATACCCAGCAGCTGCAGGTCGATGCCGCCGAGCTTTTTGATCATGGCGTCGTAGGCCTCGCCCTCCGCCTTCAGATCGGCGGCACGGCCGTTGGGTACGAAGGTGCGGGCCTTGTCGATGTTCACGTGGTCAAAGAGGTTGTGATTCATGAAATAGCGGTAGCTCTGGTCGTTGCTGCCGTCGAGCCCGACGTATTCGTCCAGATTGACGGAGGTGACATCGGAAAAGTCGATGACGCCCTCCTCATTGTATTTGATGAGGTTTTTGTAGGTGCCCACGGGGGAGGAGCCGGTAGCCAGGCCGAGCACGCAGTTCGATTTCTGGATGATCTGCGCGGCGATGATGTCGGCCGCCTTGCGGCTGAGCTCCTCATAGGTGTTGGTGACGATATATTTCATAGTCGATCTTCCTTTCCGATCAGATTTTTCTTTCCACAATGTTGTCGGGCGCCTTGACGATGCAGCCCGCGGGGTACACGCCGCGCAGGGAGGTCAAGGGATAGACGGAGGTCTCCTTGCCCACTACGGTGCCGGGATTGACGACGCACCCGCAGCCGATGTCGGCGTTGTCGGCCAGGATACCGCCGATCTTGCGCAGGCCGGTGGGGATATCCGTGTCACCGTGGATGACGACCGGCTTGCCGTCGGATTTCAGGTTGGAGCAGATGGAGCCCGCACCCATGTGTGCATGGTTGCCCAGCACGGAATCGCCCACATAATTATAATGCGGCACCTGCACCTTGTCAAGCAGTACGCAGTTTTTCAGTTCGGTGGAATTGCCGAGCACACAATTTCGCCCGGTGATGACGCTGCCGCGGATATAGGCGCCGGGACGGATCTCGGTGCCGGCGCCGATGATGGCGGGCGGCTCGATGGTGGCGGTGGCGGCGATCTTCACGTCGCGTCCCACCCACACGCCGGGTGCGATCTCGGTGAAATCGGGCAGCCCCGCCTCGATGAGGGCGAGGATGCGGCCCTTGATCTCGGGCAGCATCTGCCACGGGTACTCGAACGACTCGAACCACCCCTGCAGATAGGGCACCTCACAGTGGAACAGTTCAGCGGTCTTGACACATTTATTCACAGCAATGCCCTCTTTCCTTCACTTTGGCGGCGATGATGTCGGCGTATTCCACGCAGAGCTCCTGCGTTTCGCTTTCGATCATGATGCGGATGACCGGCTCGGTGCCGCTCTGCCGCAGCAGTGCGCGGCCGGCGCCGTTGATCTTCTTTTCCACCTCGGCCACGGCCGCCAGCACCTCGGGGTCGTTCATCACGGCGGCTTTGTCCTTCACGCGGACATTGCGGATATACTGCGGATAGAGCATCACCGGCTCGGCCAGTTTGCCCAGCGAGAGCTTGCGGTCGCAGATCTCCTCCGTCAGCATGATGGCGGTGAGGATGCCGTCACCGGTGGTGGCGTATTTGCGCAGGATGATGTGGCCGGACTGCTCGCCGCCGATGCTGTAATCCTTTTCCTGCATGCACTCATAGACAAAGCGGTCGCCCACCTTGGTCTGCGCGCAGTCGATGCCCACCTTTTTGAGGGAGGCGAAGAAGCCGCTGTTGGACATGACGGTGGCCACCACGGTGTTGCCATTGAGCATCCCGCGGGATTTCAGGCGGTTGGCGAGGATATACATGATGCAGTCGCCGTCCACTTCTTTGCCGTTTTCGTCCACGGCGATGCAGCGGTCGGCGTCACCGTCGAACGCAAAGCCGACATCGAGATGCTTTTCCTTCACGAAATTGCACAGGTTGTCGATATGGGTGGAGCCGCAGTTGGTGTTGACGTTCAGGCCGTCCGGCTCGTTGCCGATGACGTAGGTCTGCGCGCCCAGCGCGTCGAAGACCGCCTTGGCGATCATCCACGAGGCACCGTTGGCGGTGTCGATACCGATGCGCAGGTGCTTGTAGGAGTTGGACGCCAGCGAGATGAGGTAGCCGACATAGCGGTTGCGGCCGGAGACGTAGTCGATGATGCAGCCGATGCGCTCACGGTGCGCCAGCGGCAGATCGTCCCCCTGCACCCCCAGCGCCGCAAGGTCGCCGTCGATATACGCCTCGATGAGGGCGGTGGTGTCATCGTCCAGCTTTTCGCCGTAGCGGTTGATGACCTTGATGCCGTTATCGTAAAACGGGTTGTGCGACGCGGTGATCATGATGCCGCAGTCGAACTCGTCCTGCCGGGTGACATAGGACACGCTCGGCGTGGTGGTGACGTGCAGCATATAGGCGTCCGCGCCCGAGGCGGTGATGCCCGCCGCGATGGAGTATTCCAGCATATAACTCGAACGGCGGGTGTCCTTGCCGATGACGATGCGCGGCCGGTAGCCCGTGTTCTGGCAGCCGGAGAGCGGGGAGGAGTAGTACCACCCCAAAAACCGACCGACCCGGTAGGCCTGCATGGAGGTCAGATTCATGTTTGCTTCACCGCGGAAGCCGTCGGTGCCGAAATATTTGTTCTTTACCGGTGCGCCGGCCTTGGCGCGGTCAATGGTGATCTTGTCATAGAGCAGTTCATCTGTGGAAATGCGGAACAGGTCGCAGATCTGCAAAACCTTGTCGATCTGCGGGAGTGCCTGATCCATCTCCCATTTGGAGACCGACTGCCGCGAGACCGACAGCTTATCCGCCAGCGTCTCCTGCGACATACCGGCCGCGCTGCGCAGATGGGTGATCTTTTCACCGATTGTCATAGTAATACCATTCCTTTCTGGTCTGGTGTGATCAAATTACCTCTGTTTACCATCATACACTATCGTTTAACGATATGCAAGCAACAAAACATTGATTTTTTCGCAACCGTAAGTTGCAAATCTGGTAAGAAATGGGTAAAATTCCTTCAAAATTGCGGGAGATTTTGAATTAGATGTAAACAGAAATTAACGAGCGCTTGCGATGCCTGAAATAGTATATACCCAAAAGGGGAAAAGTATATCGCCGGCAGAGAGAATTTTAAAAAAACGCCGGGCATCGTGTTTACGATGCCCGGCGCCAGTGGTGCCTGCACAGTATGAACTGTCAGATGATCTTTTCGAAAACCATGGTCGCCTGGATGCGGTCGCCGCCCATCAGGCCCTTGCTGCCGCCGTTGGAGGTGGTGATGGTATGAAGCCGGTAACCCTTGCTCGCCTGATCGTTGATGCACTTTTCCAGTTCGGTCAGGTTGCCGGAGCCGGTGCCGAGAAATTTTTCCTTCAGGGTCACCTGCAGCACCACATAGTGCAGCGTGTTGTTGCCGGACGCGGTCGAGAAAGTCGAAGAATCCGAATAATCCATGATGCAATCCTCCTGTTTTTTCTTTATTATATCAAATGTCATTATATCAAATGTCAGCCGTTAAGTCAATAACGTGGGGGCACAAGGGGAAGCATATTTGTGTAGGTGTTGCAATGATGTGTGACACATCATTGACAAACCTGCAATCGTCGCCCCCGACAAATTCGGGATTTTTTCGGGGGCGGCTCGCTCCCATTCCTGGTTCGGATCCCTCCGGCAAAAGCAAAAGCACCCACACCGATGGTGTGAGTGCTTTGCTTTTGCCGGAGGGATCTCGTCGCCCTCGCTGGCGCTCGGTTGGAGGAATGTCGCCACAGTCCACCGGACTGTGGCTCTGTCGCTCACATGCCGGGATGCCCCGGCGGCTC
>JAZRVU010000119.1:0-12117 GCA_045599305.1 Acutalibacteraceae bacterium
ATGCTGCTGCGGCCACCATCACCACCACGATGACGACGATGACGACGATGACGACGATGACGAGCATGAGCATCATCACCATCACCACCACGATGACGATGACGATGACGACGAATGCTGCTGCGGCCACCACCATCATCATGACGATGATGACGATGATGACGATGACGATGACGATGAGCACGAACATCATCACCACCATCACCATCACCATGCCGACGAGGTCTTTGTCAGCTTCGGCCGCGAGACCACCCGCCGCTTTACCGCGGACGAACTGCAGGCCATGCTGGCCGCGTTGGGCGACGAGGCCAAATACGGTCAGGTGCTGCGCGCCAAGGGCATCGTGGCGGGCGAGGGCGAATGGCTCCACTTCGACTATGTGCCCGGCGAGCCGGACGTGCGCACCGGCGCGGCCGATGTCATCGGCCGTCTGTGCGTGATCGGCGCCCACTTGAACGAGCCGGCGCTGGAAGAACTGTTCGGCCTGTAATAAGGAGACACCACTATGGAAATTCCGGTATATCTGTTCACCGGCTTCCTGGAGGCCGGTAAGACCCGCTTTATTCAGGGCACACTGGAGGATAAGCGCTTCAACGCGGGGGAGCCCACGCTGGTGCTGCTGTGCGAGGAAGGGGTGGAGGAACTCGACCTCTCCCGTATGCCCGGACAGGGCAAAAATGTGACCGTGCAGGTCGTGGACTCCGAAGAGGAACTCACCACCGCCAATATGGCGCGCTGGTGCGGCGACTGCCGCGCCAAGCGGGTCATGGTGGAGTATAACGGTATGTGGCTGCTGGACACTCTCTACGGCGCCATGCCGGAGGGGTGGACGATCTATCAGGAGATCTGCTTTGTCGATTCCAAGACCTTCATGGGCTATAATGCCAATATGCGCAATCTGGTGGTGGACAAGTTCAACAGCTGCGAACTGGTGGTGTTCAACCGCTGGGATCCCGCGGCCGATAAGCTACCTTTCCACAAGATCGTGCGCGCCACCTCCCGCCGCAGCGATATCGCCTACGAGCATATCGACGGCGAGGTGGAATATGACGATATCGAAGATCCGCTGCCGTTCGATGTGAACGCGCCGGTGATCGAGATCGCCGATGAGGACTATGCCCTGTGGTACCGTGATCTGAACGAGAATATGGACACCTATCAGGGCAAGACGGTGAAATTCAAGGGCATCGTGGCCACCGAGGGCCGCATCCCGGCCGACAGTTTTGTCATCGGCCGCCACATCATGACCTGCTGCGAGGCGGATATCACCTACGGCGGTATCGTGTGCGACTGGAAAGGCGCCAAAACGCTGCATCAGCGCGACTGGGTGGTGCTCACCGCCCGTCTGTCGGTGGAATACCATAAATCCTACCGCAAGAAGGGCCCGGTGCTCAAGGCCCTCAAGGTGGAGCCTGCCACCGCGCCGGAGCAGCAGGTCGTGACATATTACTGATAAAATCCGTGTGATCGGGCATACTGATACCAAACGTTAAAGGACGGTGTCGGTATGCCTGATTCTTTTTTGGGAGAGTTTTCGGCCGATGCGCAGCTGCTGCGTGAGCGGCTGCGGACGGACGAGAACTTTGATGTCGTGTCGCGGGAACTGGTGATCGCCGAGCGGCCTGCCGCGATCTTTTTCGTGGACGGGTTCATCAAGGACGAGACGATGGCCAAAATGCTGCAGTTTTTCTCCTCAATCACGCCGAAAGACCGGCAATCGCTGACGACGGCCGAGGCGTTTGCCACCCGTTTCGTGCCCTACACCGAGGTGGAGGTGGCGGCTGACCCGGATACCGCGGTGACGGCGGTGCTGTCGGGACAGTTGGCGCTGCTGGCCGAAGGGTACTCCGCCGTCATCCTCATCGACGTGCGCACCTATCCCGTCCGGGGGGTGGAGGAGCCGGAGTCCGACCGGGTACTGCGCGGCGCACACGACGGCTTCGTGGAGACGCTGGTGTTCAACACCGCGCTGATCCGCCGCCATCTGCGTGATCCGCGCCTCACCATGGAGTATCTGCAGATCGGCAGTGTTTCCAAAACGGACGTGGTGATGTGCTATCTGGACGGCGTTGCCCCCGAAAAGCACCTGCGCCGTCTGCGGGAAAAACTGCGTTCCATCACCATTCCCGGTCTGGCCATGGGGCAGGAGAGCCTTGCCGAGTGTCTCTACCGCCGGCAGCAGTGGTTTAACCCGTTTCCGAAGGTGCGCTACACCGAACGGCCCGATTCCGCCGCAGCCGCGGTGGCGGAGGGCCGCATTCTTGTCATCGTGGACAATTCCCCCGCGGTGATGATCCTGCCCACCGCCGTGTTCGACTTCGTGCAGGATACCAACGACTACTATTTTCCGCCGCTGGTGGGCTCCTATCTGCGGCTGGTGCGGATGCTGGTGTTTGGCTTCACCATTTTTCTCACCCCTGTGTGGTATCTGCTCATCACCCATCCCGACACCATCCCGCCGTGGCTGGATTTCGTGCGCATCGCGGAGCCAAACTCGGTGCCCGTCATCGTGCAGCTGCTGGTGGTGGAGGTGATCGTGGACGCCATCAAGCTGGCGTCGCTGAACACCCCCAATGCGCTGAACAACGCCTTCGGCGTGGTGGGGGCGCTCATCCTCGGCGAATTTGCGGTGAATACCGGCCTGTTCGTGTCGGAAGTGCTGCTCTATATGGCCACGGTGGCGGTGGGCACCTTTACCCAGCCCAGTTTCGAACTCGGCTATGCGTTCAAACTGTTCCGCATCCTGTTTTTGATCCTCACCGCTCTGTGCGGCGGGTGGGGTTTCCTCGGCGGTCTGGTGCTCATGCTGCTGGTGATGGCCACCACCAAAACGGCGCTCGGCACGGGCTATCTCTATCCCGTGCTCCCCTTCAACTGGCCGGCGCTCAAGCGCCTGCTGATGCGCCGCCTGCTCCACCGCAGCAATTCCCTTTCAAAATGAATCGTGAGAGGCATAAATCAACGGCGCCGTTCATACCCGAACGGCTCCGTTTGTTCATGCTTGTTGTTTTGGACTTGAGATGGCAAAATCGCTGAATTGGCATATCCCTTCGCAGGCGGTAAAGCCGATGTGGAATCGCTTTGGTATATCCGATATCTTCACCTCGGCACAATGGCCGTTCATCTGTACCTGTATCCCGCCGTCCCCGAATTCGACCTTCAGCTCTGCCACCGTGCCGCCTTCTACCGGAAAGCACATATTCCCGAGCAGCGTTGTCTCAAACGGCGCGTTCTCCTGCTTGGGCGGATTGACCCGCCAGATGTTGCAGCCCTGTGCATATGCCACGACCTCATAATAGAGCCCGTAAACTTTTTCACCGTTTTTCTCCGCCAGATCGTCGGTGAAACAGATCAGCGGCGCCCCTGTTCCCTGAAATGCACAGTGCAGCACGATGTCGGTCCCCGTGTCGTATTGCTTTTTGGTCTGTACGCTGATATAGGCGTAGCCCTCCGGATCGGTATTGAGGTATACGGATTTTTTGGCGGCGTCACCGGCGGCTTTTGCGCCGGTCTCCTTCGGCAGAACATCCGCATTGAGGTAATTGCAGACGCCGTCTTCCGTCTGCCTGTATTTGCCGAATAACGTGCATGTCGGCGGATACACATACATAAAATCGTCCGCGCAATGCGCAAAATCCTTCAGGTCATAAAACACATTCGTCTTTTCCATGATCTTACCCCTCCTGCATATCCGAGGCTTCTGCTTCGGAAAAGTCGTCGTCAAAGCCGCCCACTACCGCTTGGCCGAGTTTCGGAATACGTTCCAGATACTCCTGCGCCCGCACGACCTGTGCCAGCCGCTGTTCGGCCGCTTTCAGTCCTTCGCGGCGATACAGTTCGCCGATCCCCTGGAGCCCGGCAAAACTCTCATCCAATTCTTCTTCAAAAAAGCGATCGTCCGATATCAGCATAAACGTCCCCTCTGATCCCATGCGAGATGATTCTGCCCGGATGATAGCATAGTCCCCGCCTTTTGTCAAGGCAAAGACAGGGGAGAGACGTATTTCCCTTTAAAATGCATTTCGGGTGTTGCAAACCGTTCGCCTTTATGTTATAATATATTTTAAGAATACCTACCTCGCTTTGCGGGCAGAATAGTCCGTGAGGTGAGAACAATGGATGAAACAAAGACCGGCGCAGTGCGCGAGGAGGTACGGGAATCCCGTGCGCTGCAGGAACAGCTGAAGGACATGGTGGAAACCGGGGCGGTTGTCACGAACAACGGCCGCCACACCATCCACTGCCTCACGATCATCGGACAGATCGAGGGGCATTATGCGCTGGCGAGCGACAATAAGACCACCAAGTATGAGCACGTACTGCCGCAGTTAGTGGCGATCGAGGAGAGCAGCGAGATCGAGGGGCTGCTCATCCTGCTCAACACCGTGGGCGGCGATATCGAGGCGGGACTGGCCATTGCGGAGATGATCTCCGGCATGCGCAAGCCCACCGTGTCGCTGGTGCTGGGCGGCGGCCACTCCATCGGGGTGCCGCTCGCCGTTTCGGCCAAGCGCTCCTTCATCGCCCCCTCCGCCACCATGACGATCCACCCGGTGCGCACCACCGGGCTGGTGTTGGGTGTGTCGCAGGCATTCACCTATTTTCAGCGGATGCAGCAGCGCATCACCCGTTTCGTCACCGACCATTCCCATATTTCCGAGGAGCGGTTCACCGAACTGTGCCACAGCACCGATGAACTGACCACCGATATGGGCAGCGTGCTGGACGGCCCCAACGCCGTGCAGGAGGGGCTGATCGACCGGCTCGGCTCGCTGGGGGATGCGATCGAAGCGCTTTACGACATGATCGAGAACAATTCATAAAAAGGACGGTAAACAGTTATGGCAGCAAAGAAAAAGGCGGTCTCCGCCAAAAGGGGACGGCAGACGGAAGCGGAACGCCGCGCACACGAACAGGTGGCGGCCGTCATTCTGCTCGCGGCGGCGATCTTGTTCATCTGCATCCTGCTGATCGAAGGGGAGAGCCTGTGGGGCTGGCTCCACACCTTTTTCTTTGGCCTGCTGGGCTGGTGCGCCTATCTGGTGCCGGTGCTCATGGTCTATATCGCCGTGCTGCTGGCACGGGAGAAAGCCGCCGCTTCGCTGTCGACGAAGCTGTGGCAATGCGGCCTGCTGATTTTGTCGGTCAGCAGCACCGTACATATTTTCCATGCCGACCCGGGCGCGAACTACTTTGCCTCGCTGGGCGGTGCTTACACCGACGGCACCCATGTGCAGGGCGGCGGTTTCTGCGGTGCGCTGCTCGGGGATGTGATGGAACGCCTCTTTACGGATGTGGGGGCGAAGATCATCATTATCCTGCTGCTGTTCGTGTTCTTCATGCTGGTCACCGGCACGACCATCCTGTCGCTGTTCAAGGTGGTCTCCCATCCCGCACAAAAGGCCAAGGAGAGCCTGAACGAAGCGGCCACGGTGATGCAGGAGCGCGCGGCTGCCCGTGCCGAAAGAGCGGAGAAGCCGGAAAAGACGGGTAAGGCTATCCCTCACATTGATGTGGATCTGGGCGACGGCTATGCCGACGAGGCGACTGCCGCTCCCGAAAAACGTGGCCGCCGCCATAAAGAACTCGGCACGGCGGTCACGGTCGATGCCGATGCGTCCGTGCATACTGCCCCTGCCGTGAGCAATACGCTGTCGTCCGCGGCCGAAAACGAAAGCACCAAGCAGGAGAACAAACAGGCGCCCGGTGCGGACGATTCCATCCGCGCCGAATTGGCCGATGCCGCCGAAAACGTGGCGGCCGCGCCCTCTTACCGCTATCCGCCCATCTCGCTGCTCAACGATCTGCCGCCGCAGAACACCGAAGCCTCGCGGCAGGAGCAGAAGCAAACGGCTGATCTGCTGGTCAAAACGCTGGGCGACTTCGGCGTCAGCGCCAAGGTGGTCTCCGTCTCGCACGGGCCCTCCGTCACGCGGTATGAACTGGAGCCCAGCGTGGGCGTCAAGCTCAGCCGCATCACCGGCCTGTCCGACGATCTGGCCCTGCGTCTGGCCACCACCGGCGTGCGTATCGAGCCGGTGCCGGACAAGGCGGCGGTGGGCATCGAGGTGCCCAATCACAACCGCACCACCGTCGGCCTGCGCGAAATGGTGGATACGCCCGAATTTTCCATGGCCAAGAGCAAGCTGACCGTTGCGCTGGGACGTGACCTCGCCGGCAAGGTGGTGCTGACCGACCTTGCCAAGATGCCCCACCTGCTCATTGCCGGCACCACCGGCTCCGGTAAATCCGTCTGCACCAATATCATGATCCAGAGCGTGCTGTTCCGCGCCTCGCCCGAAGAGGTGCGCCTGCTGCTCATCGACCCGAAGATGGTGGAATTCGGCGTGTATAACGGCGTGCCGCATCTGCTCGTCCCGGTGGTGACCGACCCGCGCAAGGCGGCCGGTGCGCTGGGCTGGGCCGTGACGGAAATGCTCGCCCGCTACAAGGCGTTTGCCGAAAACAATGTCCGCAATCTGACCGAATATAACGCGCTGGCCGCGAAAAGCGATACTCTGCAGCCCAAGCCGCAGATCCTCATCGTCATCGACGAGTTGGCCGACCTGATGATGGCCGCCGCCAACGAGGTGGAGGACGCCATCGTCCGTCTGGCGCAGATGGCGCGCGCCGCAGGCATGCATCTGGTCATTGCCACCCAGCGCCCGTCTGTCGATGTCATCACCGGCCTCATCAAGGCCAACATCCCCAGCCGTCTGGCACTCACCGTGGCCAGCGGCGTCGATTCCCGCACCATTCTTGATTCCGTGGGCGCGGAAAAACTGCTCGGCCGCGGCGATATGCTGTTCATGCCACTCGGCCTTTCCAAGCCTATGCGTGTGCAGGGCGGCTATATCGACTCGAGCGAGATCGAAGCGGTGGTCAATTTCCTCAAGGGCGATGAGGAGGCTCAGCCGGTCTATGATGACAAGATCATCAAGGAGATCGACCAGTTGGCCAGCGCCACCGGCAAGAACGGCTCCCGTGCCGCCTCCGAAGATGAGGACGATGGGGAAGAGGGCAGCGATGAGATGCTGCCGCAGGCCATCGAAGTGGTGATCGACGCCGGTATGGCATCCACCTCGCTGCTGCAGCGCAAACTGCGCCTCGGCTATGCCCGCGCCGGCCGCATCGTGGACGAGATGGAGCGCCGCGGTATCGTCGGCCCGCACGAGGGCAGCAAGCCCCGTCAGGTGCTCATCACCCGTCAGCAATGGCTCGAGATGAACGCCACCAGAGATATCGAAGAAGAATGACCAAAAGGGAGCGTTACCATGCCTTTTCTTCCCGTTTCGCCTGAAGATATGCGTGCCCGCGGCTGGGACGCCGCCGATATCGTGCTGGTGACGGGCGATGCCTATGTCGATCACCCCAGTTTCGGCACCGCCATCATCTCGCGTGTGCTGGAGCACGCCGGCTTTCGGGTGGTGATCCTCTCGCAGCCGCAGCAGGCGGCCGACCTGACCGTGTTCGGCCGTCCGCGTCTCGGATTTTTCATCAACGGTGGCAATATCGACCCCATGGTCGCCCACTATACCGCCGCCAAGCGCCGCCGCAGTGAGGATGCCTACACCGCCGGCGGCGTGGCGGGACGCCGTCCCGACCGCGCCACCATCGTCTATTCCCGCTGGGCGCGGGAGATGTACGGCGAGGTGCCCATTTTGATCGGCGGACTGGAGGCCTCCCTGCGCCGCTTTGCGCATTACGATTACTGGGACGACGCGGTGCGTCCCTCTATTCTGGCGGACAGCACCGCCGATATTCTGGTCTACGGCATGGGTGAACTGGCGGATGTAGAGATCGCCCGTCGGCTGGCGGCGGGGGAGCCGATATCGGCCATCACCGATGTGCGCGGCACGGCGGTGATGATCCCGGTCAGGGACTACACGCCCCGCCCGTGCGCCGAGTGTCCCGCCTTCGAACAGGTGAGCGCCGATACCGACGCGGGGCGTCGGCAGTATGCCGTGGCCGCCCGCATCGAGCAGGACGAGCAGGATGCCATGCGGGGCAAGACCGTGATCCAGCGCCACGGTGACCGGATATTGGTGCAGAATCCCCCCATGCGTCCGCTGACCACCGCGGAACTCGACGAGGTGTACGATCTGCCGTATATGCGGGACTATCACCCCTCCTACGAGCCGCTCGGCGGTGTGCCGGGCCTGCTGGAGGTCAAATTTTCACTGGCACATAACCGCGGCTGCTTCGGCGCCTGCAATTTCTGCTCCATCGCGTTCCATCAGGGGCGGCAGATCACCTGCCGCAGCGAGGAATCGGTGGTGCGGGAGGCAGAGGTACTCACCAAACTGCCCGATTTCAAGGGGTACATACACGATGTCGGCGGCCCCACCGCCAATTTCCGCGCCCCCTCGTGCGAGGGACAACTCACCCGCGGCCTGTGCAAGGGCAAAAAGTGTCTGGCGCCCACCGTCTGCCCGGCGCTCAAGGCCGACCACACGGAATATCTGCACCTGCTGCGCCGTCTGCGTGCGCTGCCCGGGGTGAAGCGGGTGTTCATCCGTTCGGGTATCCGGTTCGATTATCTGCTGGCCGACCCGGACGAGAGTTTCTTCAAGGAACTGGTGCAGTATCATGTGAGCGGGCAGCTCAAGGTCGCACCGGAGCATTGCTCTGCCGGTGTGCTGAACGCCATGGGCAAGCCCTCCATCGATACCTATCGCCGCTTTCAGAAGCGGTTTTATGAACTGACCAAGAGCGTGGGGAAGAAGCAGTATCTGGTGCCCTACCTCATGTCCTCCCACCCCGGCAGCACCCTGCGTGACGCGGTGGAACTGGCACTGTTTTTGAAAAAAGAGGGACTGCATCCCGAACAGGTGCAGGACTTTTATCCCACCCCCGGCACCATCTCCACCTGTATGTTCTACACCGGGCTGGATCCCTACACGATGAAGCCGATCTATGTGCCCCGCACCCCTGCCGAAAAGGCGGAACAGCGGGCACTTTTGCAGTATTTCCGCCCCGAAAACCGGGACAAGGTGCGGGCGGCGCTGAAAAAGGCGGGACGGGCGGATCTCATCGGCACCGGGCCGGATTGCCTCGTGCCGCCTGAGCCCGCGGGCACCCGCCGACCACCCATCCGGAAAGGCCCGGCGCCCAAAAGGAGAAGATGACGGATGAGTCTGCGGGTCAATGCGCCGCTCGGTATGCCGCCGGCATCAAAGGGCGGTCACGCCGGCCGTGATCCCGCATCGCGGCGCCGCCGGCTTCTGCTGGCCGCGCTGGCGGTGTTTGTGCTGCTCAGTTTTGTGCTGGAGCGCACCGGCGTGCTGCGCCGGTGGCTGGACGCCGTGAGCCGCGATCCGATCCCGGCGGCCGCGCCCCACACGCTGGAGGCGCACTTTATCAACGTGGGCAATGCCGATGCCATCTTCATCACCTGCGATGGCGCACATATGCTGATCGACGCGGGTGAATGGACGGCCGCTTCGACGGTGACGGATTACCTGACTGCTCACGGAGTGCAGAAACTGGATTATCTGATCGCCACCCATGCGGATGCCGACCATATTGGCGGTATGCACCGGGTGGCGGAGCGGTTTGCGGTGGGGCAGTTCCTCACTGCGTATATGCCGGCGGGGTATGAGCCGACCGGCACCGTTTATCAAAATCTGCTCACGGCATTGGACGAGCGGCATATCCCGGTGACGGATGTGTCCCCCGGTGCGGAATATGCGCTCGGAGAGGCGACCGTCACCATTCTGGGGCCGGTGGCCGAAAGCGAGGACCCCAACGATCAGTCGGTGGTCTGCCGCGTCACTCACGGAGCCAAGCGATTGCTTTTCACCGGCGATGCCGGCATAGAAGAGGAGCGTTCACTGCTGGCCACCGGGGTCGATCTGCGCGCCGATCTGCTGAAGGTGGGGCACCACGGCAGTCACAGTTCCTCCTCCGAGGAATTCCTGCGTGCGGTGGGGGCACGGGCGGCGGTGATCTCCTGTGGGACGGATAATGACTACGGCCATCCGCACGCCGATGTGCTCCGCCGCCTCGACGACGCGGGCATGGCGGTGTGGCGCACCGACCAAAACGGTACCGTGGTGGCCGTGAGCGACGGCGCCACCCTGACCGTTACCGCTGAAAACGGAGGATAACGATATGATCTATACCATCGACCGTTTTGAGGACGATCTGGCCGTGCTGTGCGATGAGGCGGGGGCTGCCCGCACCGTTTCGCGGGCACGGCTTCCGCCCGATGTCCGGGTGGGTGATGTGCTGACCGAAACGGCAGCGGGCTTTGCGGCGGACAACGCGGCCACCGCCGCCCGGCGTGCGCAGACACGCGTCCTGCTCCAAAAACTTCGTCTGCCGTTCACGGCGGCCATTGTGCCGGCGGCCGGCAGCGCCACCCGCATGGGCGGCGAGAAGCAGCGGCTGAAACTCGGCACCCTGCCGGTGCTGGCACGCACATTGCAGGCGCTGCAGGCGGCCGATTGCATCCGGGAGATCGTGGTGGTCGCCCGTCCGGCGGATATCGAAGAATTTGCCGCTTATAAGGAGCGGTACGGCATCCCCAAACTCACGCGTGTGGTGCCCGGCGGCAGCAGTCGTCAGCAGTCGGTGCTGGCGGGTCTGGCCGCTGTGTCGCCCGAGGCCGTGCTGGTGGCGGTGCACGACGGTGCCCGCCCGCTGGTCACGCCCGAGGAGATCACGCGTGTGGTGCGGGCGGCGGCAGAGTGCGGTGCCGCGACAGCCGCCGTTCCCGTAAAAGATACGCTGAAAATGAGCGACGGCGGTGATCTCATCGCCGCCACGCCCGACCGTTCCCGCCTGTGGGCGGCACAGACGCCGCAGGTCTTCGACCGCGCGGCCTATGAGGAGGCGGTGGCCGCCGCCGTGACCGCGGGACGCGATTTCACCGACGACTGCCAGTTGTTCGAATTCGTCGGCCGCCCGGTAAAACTGGTGCAGACGGGTTATCAGAACATCAAGATCACCACACCGGAGGATATGGCCGTGGCACACGGCCTGCTGGGAAAGGGGGCACCGTCTGTGCGGATCGGTCACGGTTATGATGTGCATAAACTGACAGAGGGGCGCCGTCTTATCCTCGGCGGGGCGGATATCCCGTGGGAGAAAGGGCTGCTCGGCCATTCCGATGCCGATGTGCTGACTCATGCGGTGATGGACGCCCTGCTGGGTGCCGCCGCGCTGGGGGATATCGGCCGCTGGTTCCCCGATACCGACGAGCTCTACAGCGGCGCGGACAGCCTGTTGCTGCTGCGGCGGGTGATCGATATCCTGGCCGCGCGCGGCTGGCAGCCCCTCAATGTGGATGCCACCGTGCTGGCACAGGCGCCCAAACTGGCACCGCATATCGACACGATGCGTCAAAATCTGGCGGCCGCCTGCGGCCTGCCGACCGACGCGGTGAGCGTGAAAGCCACCACAGAGGAAAAACTGGGCTTCACCGGTGCCGGCGAGGGTATGGCCGCGCACGCGGTCTGCCTGATCGAAAAACTATAGGAGTGTGTTGTCATGATTTTTGAAAAAGAGCCGAAAGCGCTTTCCATATCTGCTAACGATTTGCGCCACGCCGTCTATCTGCCGCCGGAATATGATGCCGACCCTGACAAAAAGTGGCCTTTGCTCGTGTTCCTGCACGGCGCGGGCGAGCGCGGAGGCGGCTTTGAAGCCCTGCTGCGCACCGGCCCGTTGGCCGAGGTGTGTCGGGGACGTGAGTTTCCGTTTGTGATCATTGCCCCGCAGATCGATGCGGCGATTTGGCTGAATTACACCGAAACGCTCAATTTCATGCTGGACGGCTGGCTGAAGGATTACCGTGTCGACCCCGCCCGCGTGTATCTGACCGGCTATTCTATGGGCGGCGCCGGCACGTGGATGTGGGGCATGGCCAATCCGGAGCGCTTTGCCGCCATCGCCCCCGTCTGCGGCAGCGGCATCGGCTGGTGCGCCGGCAATCTGGTCAATGTGCCGGTGTGGGCATTCCACGGCGATCAGGACCCAACCGTTTTCTACAGCGATTCCGTGCAGATGGTGGAGCGTCTGCGGGCACACGGCAACGATGCGAAGCTCACCACCTACGAGGGCTGCGGCCACAATTGCTGGTCAGTCACCTATCACCGTGAAGACCTGTACGAA
>JAZRVU010000120.1:0-11741 GCA_045599305.1 Acutalibacteraceae bacterium
CGGCAGCCACATCGGCGGCGGGGGCGACAATGATCTTGTCGATATACATATCGGTAGTGATGGTAGTCATACCGACATAAACGTTTTGGTCCGCCCCAAAGGTATTGCCGATGGCATCGTGACCTTCCACATTATAAGTGAAAGCGGCCACGTCCCAAGCGCCGGAAGAGAGGGCACCGGCAAGATAATGCACATTTTCGTCTTGGTGATTTGTATACACATATTGATTGGATTTTCCTTTGTCCTTGCTGCCAAGAGAGAGGAAACTGTAGGTGTGATCGTTGGTCACGCGATAGTAGTGCACCAGGAAGGTAACATTGCCTTCGCTGTCTTTCACCGCATCCGGATCGAATTTAAACGTAAAGCCGGGGGCACCGTTTCCGCCGCACACCTTCATGGCCGAGCCACCGTTGTAGGAACAGGACTCAATGCCGATCGTGGCTGCGGAGCCGGCAGTGGCACTACCGAAAGCGGTGATGATTGTGCCATCGACGACGGCCTCGCCGGAGGTGAAGTCGATCTCGCCCTTGAGCACCACCTCGCCACCGGCAACGGCCGCGGTGGCCGCAGTGAGTGCTTCCGTAGCCGCATCGACAGCCGCCTGATCGGCAACGTCATCGCTGTTGACCGTCTGAGCGGCAGCGAGAGCCGCCTCGAAGGCTTCCACCTTGTCGGCGTCCTTGCCTTCGGTGGAGACCAGCTTCGCGGCGCCGATGGCGCTGTTCAGCGCCGCCTTGTCAGGCGCCGGATAGGCCGCAATGCCCACGATGCCCTGATCGACGCTGGTGATCTGCACACGCAGATCGTAGCCATTGGACATATTGGAAAAAGCCGCACTGGAAAGGACCCAGTAGTAACTGTCGTAGTCGTCGCCCTGGACCAGTGCGGTACGGCCTAGGAAATTCTGGAAGCCCTTGGCCTCCCCGCTCACCAGCAGGTCGCCCTCCACACGGTTGATCGCACGTCCCTTCGGAGCATCGACCCGGACGACCCAGTTCGAGGTGTTGGCCGCCGCCACCAGATCGTTCGAAACGTCCAAATAGACGTAGGCATACAGCCCGCTGGTATCGAGAGACGCCTGGATATCCGCAGCGACCGGATCGCCGGTGGTGGCGTAGATCGTGTTGCCGATATAGGACTTATACTGTTTGGCACCCTTCGCGTTCATGACCTCGGCGATCCGGGCACCCAGATCGGGGTTGAGGGAGAAGCCGAGATAGCGCACGCCTTCCGTGCTGGTGGAATAGCCCGCCACGGCACGGTTACCGTTGGCGGAAGCGCCGTTGTAAGTCGTGATGGTGGCACGACCTGCGGAGCGGTTCGAATACTGCGAGGTGATCTCATGAGCGTTCGGGTTGCCCTCGGTCGGAGCATCCCACAGCCAGCCGCGCTCGTTCTCGGTCTCGTTCATGGTACCTTCGCCGGAGGTGTTGTTCATCTTGGTCTCGAGGTTGGTGGTGGGCATATAGGTGGGATAGGGCTGATAGCTGTAGTCGATGTACGCCCAGTCGCTGCTGTAGGGGCCGACCTTATCGGCAGCCACGGCGGCACCAGGATCCGCCACGACCTTGTTGATATAGATGCTGTCGTTATCCATCGAGCCGATCCCCACATAGCCCGTCTTGTTCTTCAACATGGACGCGGGGACGGTGAACTCCACGATCGTCCAGGCGTTCATCGGCAATGCGCCCAGCGGATGCGTAAAGACACTCTGGTTGGAACTGCGATAGGTATATGCGTTGTTGCCGGTACAGCCGCCTTGATCGTTGAGAGCCAGCCAAGAATAGCCGTTGCTACCGGTCGCATAATAATACACGAGGAAGGTGATGTTACCGTCGGCATCCTTCAATGCATCGGTATCGGCAGTGAACTGAATGTTCTTGTCGCCGTTTTCTTCCGTTGCCCACAGAGCATTGATGCCATCGGGGCCCTCTTTAAAGCCCATTTCCGCGGCAACGTTGCACACATACTCGCTGTAGTGCAGCGCGCCGGTGGACACCGCTGCACCGGTGGAAAAGTCGATCATGCCAATGGCAGGGGCAGGATCGTCCGCCGAAACGGTGGCGATGGTGAGCCCGGACAGCGCACTTACCAGCAGAGCCAGTGTGAGCAGCCAGGCCAGTGTTTTCTTGAACATAACGCGTTCTCTCCTTTGTTTACAAATTTGTTCCCGTGTCTGGTGCCCGTGCCCCCAAAGAAGAAACAAAGCCACCATTACAAGTATCATTCTACCCCCTGTGGGAATGTTTGTCAAGGAAAATTTGCAATTTTGTGAAATGTTTTCCTTTTCGGCAAAACGGTTTGGACATTCTCACAAAAGCGGCGGGGGCAATATGGGCAAAATGTGCATGATCCGCCGCCGAAAAAGAAAAACGGTGTGCTCCGCCGGGCGGAACACACCGTTTTTGGCATCATGCCATGGTTTCGAGCATGGGGAGGGTGACCTCATAGCGGGTGGGGGCACCGGCAACGAAAGCCGTGTACTCCTCCTGCATATAGACGGCCATGCGGCGCACCTCGTCCCCGCTGCTGCCGGCGATGTGCGGGGTGAGCACACAGTTGGGCAGCTGATAGAGAGGACTTTCCGGCAGGGGCGGCTCGGGGTCGGTCACGTCCAGCACGGCGGTGAGGTCGGGGCGCTCGGCCAGCACGGCGGCCAGATCCGCCTCCACCACCTGCGCCCCCCGCCCGGTGTTCAGGAAGGTGGCATAGGGCGGCAGGGCGGCAAAGCAGGCACGATCCAGCATGCCCGCCGTCTGCGGGTTGTTGGCCAGGTGGTTGGAGACCACCCGGCAGCGGGAGAACAGCCCCGACAGGGTGACCTTTTCCACCCCCAGCGCGGCCGCCCGCTCGTCCGACAGGAATTTATCGAACGCCAGCACCTTGAGGTGATAGGCTTTGAGCCGCTCGGCCACGAGCGAGCCGATCATCCCCACGCCGATGAGGCCGACGGCGGCGCCGTAATTGCCCGGCCAGCGGCCGCGCACCGACGCCGCGCCCGCCCAGTCGCCGTCGCTCGCCCGGCGGGAGAGGGCGAAGAAGCCCTTGTTCGCCAGCAAGATCTGCGCCACGGTGTATTCCGACACGGGGACGGCGTTGGCCGCCCACGCGCTGAACACCCTGACGCCGCACGCGAGAAACGGGCGGGCAAACGCCTGCACCGTACCCGCGGCGTAGAACACCGCTTTGAGCGAGGGGAACAGGCGGCGCACCTCCTCTTCGGTAAAGACGGGCATGCCCCACGTGGAAAAGGCGTATTCCACCGCGGCCATCTCCCCGGCGCGGGCGCGTGCCCCGGCACCGGTGACGATCTCGCCGAACGCGGCGACGAGTTCCTCGCCGTAGACCTGCCGCACCACCTCGGGGCGGTCACACAAAAATACCGTTTTCATTCGGCACCTCCGATGATTTGCCGCAGGGCGGCGGCTTCGGCCGGCAGCGAGGCGATATCGTCGTCCGGCATGAATTCGAGCAGCAGGTGCCGGTCGCCGGAAAAGCCCGCGAGATATTGCCGCCACAGGTCAGCCCCCTGCGCCAGCGGCAGTTTGCGGGAGCCCTGCCAGTGGAACACGTGCAGGTGGGTGGTGTAGGGCGCCAGCGCCGCGATGTAAGCCAGATTGTCGGCCAACGGGCGGTATTGGTTGGGCTGCCAGTACATCCGCACCGCGGAATTGTCCGTCTCCTGCATCAGCCACAGTGCGGAGTCGGCATCCTCGGTGAAGGTGTGGGGGTGGCACTCCATGCAGAGGGTGACCCCCTCCTCCCGCGCGATGGCGCCGACGGCACGGGTATCGGCCAGCAGGGCGGCGCGCTCGGCCGGGGTGTAGGCCGATGAACTCTTATCGCCGCACCAGACACGCAGGATATCGGTGCCCAGCGTGCGGGCGGCCGCGATGTAGGGGCGGATGGCGGCGGGGGCATCGGTGCCCAGCCGGTAATAGGTGCCGTAGGAGCAGCAGGCGATGCCCGCCGCCCGTGCGGTGTCCGCGATGGCGGTCAGCCGCTGTGGTGCGTCGCAGGGGGCGTGGACGTCACTCCCCCACTCCACCGCCGACAATCCCGCGGCCGACGCGGCGGCGATGATCTGCTCCGGCGGCAGCGGGCGAAAAGAGATCGAGACCAATCCGGTGGTATACATATGCTCACCTCAATAGACGTTTTTGTTTTCGCGGTAGGTCGCCCAGACGTTTTCAAAGAAGTCGTCGTCGGCCGGCAGGGGGCGCACGTCACGCCAGCTTGCCTGCCACTCCCCCTCCTCGCAGTGCACCTGCTGCACGCGGTCGGCAGCGGCGGTGCCGTCGGGACAGAAGCGGAACATCTCCTCCAGCCCGTCACGCAAGTCGCCCGTCGGGTCGCCGCAGAGGGCGGAACCGCGGGTGGCTTTCACCTTTTCGGCAAAGTCGATCATGGCGGTGAGGCAGGCGCCCTGTGTGAGCCACACGTCCCGCAGGCGATAGGCGTCTGCGAGACCGGCGGGCGAGGCGACCGAGAGCTCTTCCCCGGCCGCTTTCAGCCGGTCGGACACGGCGGTGCGCAGAGCGCGCATCCCGTCGGTATCGCGGATGGCGGCGGCACAGTCGCTCATGCGGCGGCGGGCGGTCCCGGCCAGCGCGGTCACGGTGTCGGTGCCGCGCAGGATGCCGCGGCAGAAGTCCTCGTGACAGGCGACCGCGATGTGCGCCAGCGCAGTGAAGACGCTCTCCGGCAGCGGTGCGCGGGGGTGCGCCAGAATGTACTGCGCGGCGCGCAGAGAGCCGACCTGTCCGGCGTTCAGCGCACTGCCGCCGGGACGGGAGATGCCGTGGGTGCCGGCACACTCCCCCGCCGCGAACAGGCCGGCCACACCGGTCTGCCACCACAGATCGACCGCGATGCCGCCGTTATTGTGCTGGGCGCACAGGGCGATTTCCAGCGGCTCGGCGGCGATATCCACCCCTTTGCCGCGATAGAGCTCGACAGCGGGGGCGTTCATTTTGAGCAGGCGCTCGATGGGGGTGCCGAAGCAGGCACCCGCCTTTTGCAGATAGTCGTACGCCTCGGACGAGAGACGGGCGAAGTCGATCTCGGCCAGTCCGAACGGGTTGCGGCGGTAGTCGAGATATACCCGGCGGTGGCGCAGCACGCACTCGCGGTAGACCAACAGGTCGATCACCGAGGAGCCGGTGAGTACCTTGCGGGAGTCGAACGGCCACTGATAGCCTTTGAGGAACACCGCCGAGAGCGCCTCGTAGGGGTCGGTGAAATAGTCGGACAGGAATTCCCGCTCGACGCCGTCGGCATCGACCGAGACAAAGCGGGGCAGCACCTGCATATAGGTGCCCGACACGTTCCAGCGCGGGTCGACCGAGGCGAGGCCGTACTGCCACTCGGTCATGTTCTGCACCGCCGCGCCCGCCTGCAGCGCCAGGCCGGTGGAGCCGGTGTGGCAGACGGGATAGACGCTGTCGGCATAGATGCCGGCGGGGCCGCCGGTGGCCAGCACCACATCACCGGTGCGGAAGACCGAAAAGCCGCTGCCGTCGGTTTTCAGACAGAGCAGGCCGGTCACCCCGCCCGCCGCGTCTTTGAGCACCTCCACGGCGAGCAGCCCGTCGAACACGGGCACGTCCAGCCGATCAGCCTCCCGCTCGAGCGCCTCGGTCATGAATTTGGAGGTGAGGGGACCGGCCGAGGTGGCGCGGGCGAAGGGGTCGTGATCGGTCTTGTACCCCACATATTCGCCGTAGCGGTTGACGGGGAACGCCACGCCCAGTTCGCACAGGTGCATGAAGCAGCGGGTGGAGAGCGCCGCCTCGCACAGGGCGTTGTCGCCGTCCACCGCGCCGCAGGAAAACAGGTTTTCCGCCATCTGACGCACGCTGTCCGGCGCCGAGCCGCCCAGCCCGAGTTTGTAATAGGTCTGTTTATCGCTGCCGGTGTTGCGGGAGGTGCCGCAGTTGACCCCCTCGGTCACCAGCGCGACCGAGAGCCCGCCCTCTTTGAGGCGGCAGGCGGCGTTGTAGCCCGCGGCGCCCGTGCCGACCACCACGGCGTCAAAAGTGAAGATGTCCCACTCCATACGGCACCTCACAGGCGCTGAATGTGGAACCCGCCGTCCACGTCGATGGACTGGCCGGTCACATAGGGCAGCGAGCCGTTGCACAGCGTCCACACCGCGGCGGCGATATCCTCCGGCTGACCCCACCGCTTGACGGGCAGCAGGCCGCCGTCGATGAGGCGGTCGTATTTTCCCTTCACCGTGGCCGTCATGCCGGTGGCGATGATGCCCGGACGGATCTCGTTGACCATGATGCCGTATTCCGCCAGGCGGTCGGCAAACAGGGTGGTGATCATGGAGACGCCCGCCTTGGAGATGCAGTATTCCCCGCGGTTGGTGGAGGAGGTGTAGGCGGACATGGAGGAGATGTTCACGATGGCGCCGCTCTTCTGCTCCACCATCTTGTTCGCCACCAGTTGGGTGAGGAACAGGGTGCCCTTGGTGTTGATGCCCATGACGAAATCGTAGCTCTCCTCCGTCATGGTGAGCAGGTCGGCACGAACACGCGGCGCCACCCCCGCCACATTCACCAGAATGTCGATGCGGCCGTATTTTTCCCACGCGGTCTCGACGAACTGTGCGCGGCAGGCCGCGCTGCTCAGATCGCCGCTGACATAGGTGAATTCGCCGGGCAGCGGACGGGACATTTCGGGGGCAAGGTCCATACCCACCACCGCCACGTCATTTTCGAGCAGCAGTCCGGCGGTGGCAAAACCGATGCCGCCCGCCACGCCGGTGACCAATGCGATCTTTTTCATGTTATTTCCCTCCACAGTATTGTTGATAGATGGGGCCGTAGACCTCGCGGTCGCGGATGAGACAGCCGGGGGTGCCGCCCGCCCGCATGATGGCGGTGCACTGCGAACAGGCGATGCAGCACTTTTTGGCCGCCATCTCGCCCGTCTTCAGCACATCGTTGGCAAAATCGGGGTAGGCAAAGGCGGTGCGGCCGAAGCCGGCCACATCAAAACTGCCGGCGGCGATGTAGGCCGCCGCCACGTGGGGCGCCGCCACCCCCAAAAAGGTGAGCGCCGAGCAGATGAGCGACAGTTCGGGCACGGCGGCTTTCAGCGCGGCGGTGCCCTCCAGCATCCGCGCCACGCCGGCCAGCGGCGCTTCGGGCGGCTCGTACCCGCCCGCCGCAAAGGGGCGGTTGATATGGGGGTTGAAATAGGGGTTGCCCATGGTGATGTTGAGCAGCTTCACCCCGCTGTCCCGCAGCTGACGCAGCAGCCAGATCGGCTCGGCGGGGTCAAAATCGGTGCCGCCGTCGGGCGACACGCCGAAGCCGTAGGGGTACGGGAAGCCGTCGTAGACATTCAGCCGCGAGCTGACCAGGAAATCGCGCGAGCAGCGCTGCATGGCGCCGGCCACGCTTTCCCGCAGCAGGCGGGTGCGGTTTTCCAGACTGCCGCCGTAGCGGCCGGGACGCTCATAGGCCGACAGCAGTTCCGAATCGAGATAGCGGTGGCAGGCCTTGATATCCACCCCGTCGAAGCCGGCCTGTTCGGCCAGCCACGCCGCGTTCACCAGCGCCTCCCCCACCCGGTCGAGATAATCGTCGGTGACGATGCGGTCAGGGGAAATGGGGTTGTCCTTTTCAAATATCGGATTGTTATACGCGATGAGCGGGGCGGGCTTGCCCTCCGGCTTGCTGTAGCGGCCGGAATGGGTGGCCTGCATCACCACCAGCGGCTCGGTACCGTTCTCACGCAGTGCCGTCTCCTTGATCGCCGCGACCTGCCGCTTGAACGCGTCCACGTTCCCCGCGTGGATATACAGCTGGCGCGGGTTGGCGCGTGCCTCGGGCATCACAGCGGTGGCCTCGAACCAGATGATGCCGGCGCCGCCTTTGGCAAACCGCTCGTACCGCCGGGCGGTGAGTGCGTCCGGCTCACCGGCGGCGGTGCCGTCACACCCCTCCATCGCCTGACAGGCGAGGCGGTTGGGCGCCGTTTTGCTCCCCACCGTGAGCGGTGTCTTCAGCACCGAGGTGTCGTCCGAAAAGGGCAGCGCGCCGCCCGATGCGGCATTGGCCGTTTTGAATTCTTCTGTGGTCATGAATACTTTCGCCATTGCCACCACATCCTTTCTTCATTCATCATAGCACCTTCCTTGGTGAAAAACCATACGTTTTCTGCACAAAATTATGTAAATCTTGCTTTTTGCGTCTTTTTGTGATAGGATAGGGGTCAAAGGGAGGGGGATTTATGAGCACTGCGGTCTCTGTTGCCTTTTCTGCGGGGCCGTCCGAGGTGACCGCCCATCACCACAACTTTCACCAGATCCTGTTCGTCACCGGCGGCACGGCGCGGCTGACGGTGAGCGGGCGGGAATATGCCCTTGCGGCGGACACGCTGGTGCTCATCAGCCGCTTTGAGCCGCACGCGGTAGAGGGCGAGAGCGATGACTACCGGCGGTATGTGCTGGAGATCCCGCCCGACACGGCGGGCGACCCGCTGCTGCTCTCGGTGCTGACCAACCGCCCCGCGCAATTCTGCCACGCGGTGGATCTGACCGGCCGGGCGGAGGAGATGCGGGCGATCTTCCCCCGCATGGCGGCGGAGTACGCCGCCGACCGTCCCCGGCGGGAGGCGATGCTGGGGCTGATGTTTCAGGAATTCCTCGTGACGCTGTGGCGCACCTGTCAGGAGCTGTACCCCGTCCTGCGGCAGGAGGAGATCGCGCTGGTGGAACAGATCAAAGCCCGGTTCGAGGCCGACTGCCGCGGCCCCTACACACTGGCCGGGCTGGCCGCCGACTGCCGCTACAGCCCCTCGCATCTCTCCCACCTGTTCCGGCGGGTGAGCGGACGGTCGGTGATGGGGTATCTGCTGGACTGCCGCATCGCCGCGGCCAAGGCACTGCTGACCGCCGGTGACGCCGATGTGGGCGAGGTGGCGGCGCAGTGCGGCTTTGACGACCACAGCAATTTCAGCCGGGCGTTCCGCGCCGCCGTGGGCTGCTCGCCCAGCGAATTCCGCAAACGGTTTTGAACGCCGAAAAGAAAGGACGGGAAACGCATAAGCGTTTCCCGGCCTTTTTGTGTGTCTCATTCCTCCACGGGGAACTCAGCTATCTTTTTTGCATATAATTGCAGAATCAGCCGCGCGTCGGTGGAGTCGATCTTGCCGTCGCCGTTCACGTCCGCTTCGGCCGTGTCGAGCGCCTGCTCGTCGATCTTCTTCGCGTAATACTGCAGGATCAAACGGGCATCGGTGGAATCGACCTTCTCGTCCCCGTTCACATCGCCGGTGGCGGCGGCATCCACAGACGCCTCGTCGTCCGGCAGGGTGAAGGCACGGGAATTGACCGCGCCTTTGTGCGCCGCGGCACAGAAAGAGCTTTCGATGGTGTCCGCCCGGCCGATCTGCACGCTCTTGCAGGTCTGGAACATATCGGTGATGTGCGCCTGTGCGGTGTCCGCCACGTCCGCGATCACGATATCCGGCACGCTGACCCATGTATCGTTGTTGCCGCCGTCACCGCTGGTGACGATGAGGGAGGTGGCGTTGAGCGTGCCGCCCTCCACCTTGAAGGCCGCCTCACAGCGCTCCCAGACCTCGGCACCGAGCATATTCACCGTGCCGGTGAATCCGCTGCCCAGCCGCACGCCGTAGATATCAGGCATACGGGTGATGGTGTAGTTGCGATAGACGAAGGGGGTCATCTGCGAGTTGATCATGTCGATCTGCCGGCCGCCCTCGATATCCGCAAAACGGGAGACAAAGTCGCCCGCCGTGCCGATGACGGTGGCGGTGGTGTCGTCGCCCCTTACCTTCAGCGTCACGGCACCGCCGTAGGTGAAGCAGCCGAAGATCATCTCGTCGGCGGTATTCTCCACGATGAATTTTTCGCTCTGCTTCTGCTGGAACTCATAGTGGAACTGATAGGAGGTGAACTCGGTGGCGCCGGTCTGCGAATCGCCGCCGTCATAGGGGTGACGCGGCGCCGTGCTCGTGTCGGAATCGTTGTGAACGCGGATCTCGGACGGCCAGCCCAGAGAGCCCCAGCACACGGTGTGGCCGTTGAACTGCACGTCGCGCACGATGCCGCGGGCGCTGTTCTTCGTCACCACGCCGTCGTGGTCGCAGAAGCCGACGAGGCCGTCGATGAAGTGGTCGTCGCAGCCGTCGAAGCAGATGGCGTCATAGGCGTTGGTCAGCGCCACGTTCACGGCGTAGGCAAAATCGGCGTCCTTCGCCCACACGCAGTAGTCGTAGGGAGTCGGGCCGATGGGGTCGTTCTGATAAAACTCTTCGGGGTTCTGCTCGGGATAACAGAAGGTGATGGCCCGCACGCCGGAGCAGGTTTTCTCGCCGCCGTCATTGGGTGCCAGCGTGACCGCGGGCTCATCCCGGCAGATCACGTCGAGGATGGTGCCGGTGTTATAGGGCATCTGCGCGAAATCGCAGACACCGCGCAGTTCCACGCCCTGCGGCACGGTGACGCCGTGCTCCAGCCGATAGTGGCCGCCGGGCAGGAACAGGATGCCGCCCTTGCCCGCCAGCGCATCCAGCTGCGCCTGCAGCGCGGCGGAGTTGTCCGTTTTGCCGGAGTCGTCCAGACCGGTGGCAACGGTGACGGTCTGATTGCTCACCAGCCGGTTCTGACGCCGGGCGGCGGCCTGTAACTCGTCGGTGAGGTCGATCTCCACCGTGTCGATGGCGGCACGCTTGAAGGTGAGGTTCTCACTGCCGGGGTTGTCGATATCGCTGAGCTTCAGCCCGCGGTTGCCGGTGAGGAGGACGCGGGCGGTCTTGCCCATCGTCACCGCCGGCTCTTCGTCGGCAAAATCGGTGTTGGAGACGATAAGGCAGCCGGCGTTGGCGAAGACTTCGCCACAGACGGTGCTGTTCACCATGCTGATCTTCGTGTTGTTGGAATCGAGCGAGATGGCGGTATTGGCGCGGATATCCGCGTTCTGCAGCAGGAAGATCGCCGTGCTCGTGTTCGAGGCGGTGAAGACGCCCCAGTCGCAGTCGGTGATGGTGAGGTTGGTGAACTGCTCGCCCACCGAAGCGGTGAGGGTACCGATAATGGCATAGGAGCAGTTGGAGAAGTGGATATTGTAAGCCTGTCCGTAAGCGGAAGAGCTGTCATATTCCACGCCGGTGCGGTAGCCGTCCACGTAGACGTCGGTGAGATACGACCAGTCGGTGCGGCCGAACCACAGCGCACGGCCCATCTGATGCACACGGTTGCGCATCGTTTCCTCGTCGCCGGTGAACAGGCCGGAATTCAGCCAGTAGTCGGGCGAGAAGTGGATCTCCTCGGTGCGCATGATATCCTGCACGGAAGTGACATGGATGCCCTCATAGATCGGGGTGCCGTAGATGCTGAACATGTTGGGGCAGGCGGCACCTTCCGCCGCCGTGATGCCGATCCACGAATTGATGAGGGTGATGTTTTCCGCGCCGGACCAGGTCGTGCCGGTCTGGCCGACCTGTATGGTGGCGGGATAGTTGATGAGCGCACTCTCCGACTGCTCGGGATACCAGAACGCGAGATTCTGCACCGAGCTGCTCTGGGCGAGGGTGACGAACGGCGTCGAGTTGCCGTCCTTGGTGCCCTTGCCGTAGTAGGCTAAAATGGTGCCGCCGATGGGGCTCTTGCCGTCCGGCGCCGACCAGTCGCCGCACAGGGTACAGCCGGTGGGCACGGTGATCTCGCTGTAGCAGGGCCACACACCGGCGGGAATATA
>JAZRVU010000121.1:0-3296 GCA_045599305.1 Acutalibacteraceae bacterium
CAGAGTTACTTGCGGCAAAACCGGTGCGTATTACAAATCAGGATTACGGAGGTAAAATATGCTGTGGCTTATAATGGCGATATTGTCCGCTGTGTTTGCGGGACTGACGTCGATACTCGCAAAGTGCGGGATCCGAAAAACAGATTCCGACATAGCGACCGCGCTGCGGACGATCGTCGTGCTGCTTTTTTCGTGGGTCATGGTGTGGATCGTAGGCTCCGCGAACACGATCTCGTCCATCGATGCGCGCTCCGTCATTTTTCTGGTTCTGTCCGGCGTGGCGACAGGTGCTTCATGGATATGCTATTTCAAGGCGCTTTCCATGGGTGACGTAAACAAAGTCGTCCCGATAGATAAAGCGTCCACAGTCCTGACCGTGCTGCTCGCGATCATTTTCTTCAGTGAAACGCAGCACTTGATCGTCAAGCTGGTCTGCACGGCCGCTCTGGCAGTCGGCATCTTCCTGATGATAGAGAAAAAGAAGACCGAAGAGCATGAAACGAGATCCACATGGAGGGTGTACGCCGTTCTTTCGGCGGTTTTTGCGGCACTCACTTCGATCCTTGCCAAAGTCGGCATTTCCGGTGTGGAATCCAATCTCGGTACCGCGATCCGCACCGGGGTCGTTCTGGTGATGGCGTGGCTGGTCGTTCTGATGAAGGGCAAACAGACACAGCTTAAGACGCTTGACAAAAAAGAACTCGGCTTCATTGCGCTGTCCGGCCTTGCGACCGGAGGCTCGTGGCTCTGCTATTATTACGCGATACAGAACGGGACCGTCAGTGTGGTCGTCCCGATCGACAAGTTAAGTATTCTGGTCTCCATCGCGTTTTCCTATGTGGTATTTAAGGAAAAACTGTCAAAAAGAGCGGCCGCAGGTCTTGTCCTGATGGTGACGGCTACCGTCTGCATGGCCATATTCGGATGATCAAAAGCACAGATATTCCGCGTGCCCGATAAAAAATTCCCCGCCGAAAAGGATGCGATTCCCTTTCGGCGGGATTTTTTTGCTATAACGCTTCACTTATACGGCGATCCCGTTTGCCCTCTTGCCATGTCGGGCGGTTTTTGCTATACTGTGTCTGTAATGACTGCGGGGAGGTAAAGGAATGCAGATCAATGAGAGAAAACCGATCGTGAAATATCACATTTATGTGGGGCTCAACGATGAGCAGGCGTGTACGCAGTTCTTCGACACGGAAAAATACGTATCGCTGGTGGAATACGTCTGCAAGCATAACGATATTGCCTACACACTGGGCACCGTGCGCGGCGGCTTCATGATGCCGAACGGTGTCTTTGTGCGCGAAAACAGTCTGGACATCATGCTCATCAACGTGTCGGAGACGACGGTGGAGGAGCTGGCGGCGGAGCTGTGTGCCATGATGCGGCAGAACTGCGTGATGATCACCAAAGAATTGGCCGAGATGTATTTCCTTTCGGAAACGATCGGCTGACAGACGAAGGGAGAGACCGACATGGATGTAACTGCCCTGTCTTCCCGCTTTGCTGTGCGGGCGCTGGGGCCGCAGGATCTGCCCGCGGCGCTGGTGCTGTGCCTTGGCAACCCGCTGTTCTATCAGCACTGTCCGCCCGCGCCCACGTTGGAGGGGTTGGCGGAGGATCTGACCGCTCTGCCCCCCAACAAGACGATGGCCGACAAGCACTACGTCGGCTTCTTCGACGGGGATCAGTTGGTCGCGCTGCTCGACCTGATCGAGGGCTACCCCACCCCCGCCACCGCGTTCATCGGCTTCTTCATGACGGACGTGACGCGGCAGGGACAGGGGCTTGGCAGCGACATGGTGGAGGAACTCTGCCGCGCGCTGGCGGAGATGGGCTTTTCGGCCGTGCGGCTGGGCTGGGTGCGCGGCAACGAGCAGGCGGCGCACTTCTGGCACAAAAACGGCTTTGTCGAGACCGGCGCGACCAACGTGACCGACGCCTACACCGTGGTGGTGGCCGAGCGCCCACTCTACCGAGCGTAGGTTGCGCGGGCGGCCGCGAGGTGGTATCCTTGGCACAAAGGAGGTCATATCGTATGGATCAATATGTCACCGGCGCCGCCATCCGGCGCCTGCGCGAAAAATGCGGCCTGACACAGGCCGAACTGGCCGAGACCCTGCACGTCAGCGATAAGGCGGTCTCCAAATGGGAGACGGGCAAGGGCTATCCCGACATCACGCTGCTCGAGCCGCTGGCCGCGGCGCTGCGCGTCTCGGTGATCGAACTGCTTTCGGGCAACGACGTCACCAACCAAAACCGCGCTTTCAACATGGCGCGCACCCGGTTTTACGTCTGCCCCGTCTGCGGCAACGTCATCGTGGCGGCGGGCGAGGCGACGGTCTGCTGCTGCGGGGTCACTCTGCCGCCGGCTGAGGCCGAAGCCCCCGACGCCGACCATCCGTTCACGGCCGAGCGGGTGGAGGACGAGTGGTATGTCACCGCATCGCACGAGATGAGCAAGACGCATTTCATCACCTTCTTCGCCGCGCTGTACGACAACGGCGTGCAGGTGGTCAAGACCTATCCCGAGGGCCCCGCCGAGGCGCGCTTCAAGGCGGGACGGGTGAAAATGCTCTTCGCCTGCTGCAACCGCCACGGGCTCTTCCGCTTTCGCCCGTAAACCGCTCCTGATTTTGTTTGACAATTTTCCCGCAAGCCGTTATAATGGAAGGGAAAGAGAAATGTCCGGGAGGGAGCAGCGTGAAAGTCAAGTGCGAGTATTGCGACAGTTACATCGACGATACCGTAAGCTTCTGCCCGTCCTGCGGCGCGCCCAACGAACACATGGCGCGCAGCGCGAACGGTGTGCCCAAGACTATCGAGGAACTGCAGGCCTTTTGCCGGGAAAAGCAGATCCCGCTGGACAGGCTGCGCTTTTTCATCGGGGAAAACTATCAAGGCCCCAGGGCGTTCGGCATCTACAAGGAAAACGGCCTGTGCACCGTCTATAAAAACAAGTCGGACGGCACCCGCGCGGTGCGGTATCACGGCACCGACGAGGCCTACGCCGTCAACGAGATCTATCAAAAACTCAAGGCCGAGGTGCTCGACCGCAAGGTTTCCGCCCCCCGCCCGTCCGCTTCACCTGCTCCGGTGAAGCAGACGAAAAGCAAGCTGAAAAAGTGGCTCATCATCGGCGCGATCGTGCTGGCGCTGATCATCTTTGCCGAGTGCTGCTCCGGCCCCGACGAGGGGTACTACGACTATAACGGCACGCAGTATTATAACCAGAACGGCAGTTGGTACGGTTACGTAAACGGCGCATGGATGCTGATGGACAGCATCGACGA
>JAZRVU010000122.1:0-3714 GCA_045599305.1 Acutalibacteraceae bacterium
TCTCCACGTCCGCCGCGGCATCCACATACACATGACAGTTGCCCTCGCCCGTACGGATGACGGGAACGGTAGCATTTTCCACCACCGAGCGGATCAGCCCGGCACCGCCGCGGGGAATGAGCACGTCGATATAGTCATTCAACCGCATCATGGCCGCGGCCGTCTCGCGGGAGGTATCCTCCAGCAGCTGTACCGCGTCCGCCGGAAGGCCGGCAGACACCACGCCCTCACGCAGGGCGGCGGCCACCGCCATATTGGAGCGGATGGCCTCCTTGCCGCCGCGCAGCAGCACGGCGTTGCCGGATTTGGGACAGAGCGCCGCGGCGTCGGCTGTGACATTGGGACGGGCTTCGTAAATGATGCCGATGACCCCCATGGGCACCCGCACGCGGCGGATATCCAGCCCGTTGGGGCGGCGCCAGCCGTCCGCCAGTTCCCCCACCGGATCGCCCAGCGCGGCCACCTCGCCGATACCCTCCGCCATGGCGGTGATACGGGCTTCGGTGAGAGACAGGCGGTCTATCAAAGCGGCGCGCATACCGCCCACCCGGGCAGCCTGCACGTCCTCACTGTTGGCTTTCAGGATATCAGCCGTATGCGCCTCCAGCGCCGCCGCCATGCCGGCCAGCGCCGCGTTTTTCTGCGCCGTGCCGGCGGTGGCCAGCAGACGGGCGGCCTCCCGCGCACGGGCGCCGAGCGATGTCAGATCCGTCATGCCTGCGCCTCCTTCACGGTGAACAGGGTGCCGATATCGGCGCCGTCGAGCAGATCGTAGAGATTTTCCGGACGGCTGCCGTTGATGATGGCGGTGGGGATGCCCGCGCCGGTGGCGATGGCGGCGGCGTGCAGTTTGGTGCTCATGCCGCCGGTGCCGAGATTGCTGCCCGCGCCCTTGGCCGCGGCGGTCAGCTCGCCGGTGATCTCCTCCACCACGCCGATGCGGCGGGCGTCCGGGTTGGTGCGCGGATCATCGGTGTACAGGCCGTCGATATCGGTCAGCAGCACCAGCAATTCTGCCTGTGCCAGCACCGCCACAATGGCGGAAAGGGTGTCGTTGTCGCCGAATTCCAGTTCCTCGATGGCCACCGTGTCGTTTTCGTTGATGATGGGCAGCACGCCAAAATCCATCAGCCGCGAAAGGGTGTTCACCACATTCTGCTTGCGGCGCGCGTCCTCCACCACGTCGCGGGTGAGCAGCAGCTGCGCCGTCTGATGGCCGTATTCGGAAAACAATTTATCGTAGGTGTACATCAGCTCGCACTGACCCACCGCGGCGGCGGCCTGCTTGCCGCCCACATCCCGCGGACGCTCCTTGAGCCCCAGTTGTCCCGCGCCCACGCCGATGGCGGCGGAGGTGACCAGCACGATCTCCCTGCCGGAATTTTTCAAGTCCGAAAGCACCCGCACCAGTGCCTCCACCCGGCGCAGATTGAGCCGGCCGTTGGGATAGGCCAAAGTAGATGTACCAACCTTGACCACGATGCGTCCTGCGTTTTTGATATCCATGATTTATGAGCCTCTTTTCTCGATAGGAAACATATCTATTTTCTTCGCGTATAATTGCAAGATCAGCCGCGCGTCGGTGGAATCCACCGTGCCGCTGCCGTCCACATCGCAGACGGTGAGCGCCAGCGCGTCAGCCGGTATCTTCTTCGCGTAATACTGCAGGATCAGCCGGGCATCGGTGGAATCCACCGTGCCGCTGCCGTCCGCATCGCCCCAAAACGGGTCATCCGCAGGCATGGCGGCGAAGTCGCCGATGCCCTCATCCCCCACCGTCACCAGCAGATCGTCCGCCGCCAGCGAAAAATCGCCGTCAGTCTCCAAAGTGAGGGCAATGGCGGTCACCCGCTCGCCGGCCAGGTCGTTGCTCACCGGCAGGGTGAGCGTCACCCACTCGCCGTCCGCCGTCGCTTCGGGCCGTGCGGTCTGCCGGTCAGAAAGGCGGCTGCCGTCCGCAAAGATCAGTTCCGGCCGCACCGCCGTGACGGCCTTGCCTGCCCGCACGCGGCAGGTGAGCACCGTGTCCGGCGCCAGCGTGAAGCGTGTCACGGACACCGTGCGGCAGACCGTGCCGCTGCCGGCGCCCATCATGTCACCGACCCACTCGCCGTCTTCACACACCGGCTCGAAGGAGTAGACCTTCGCGGTGCCGTCGGCCCACACGGTGGCACTCTCGTCCCCCACGGCGGGGTCCAGCCGCAGAGCGGTGCCGGACAGATCATACATGGCAAAGCCGTTGCGGTAGAACACCGGGCCCTCGGAAAAGTCGATTTCCGGCCCGGCCGTCATATCCGCCGCGGTGAGTTTTCCGGCCGCCACATCCTTCAGCGCGGCGGCGATCTTCCCCGCCAGCCGCAGGTAATAGTCCTGCGAGAGCCAGTAGCCGTCGGCCGAAAGGGTGAGGTAGTAATCCGGCCCGGCCGGGATCTCGGCGGCATCGGATGCCGCCTTCATGATCGCCGTGCTCTCGTTATACTCGTCGAACATGGCGAGATACGCGGCATCGCAGCCGAAGGCGGCGAGCTTTTTCGCCTCTTCCCAGTAAAAACGGCCGGCATCCCGCGGCAGCCAGTTGGGGGCCTCCCCCTCGAACAGGTTCGCCCACGAAAAGCCGGGGTAGATCACCGGCATGAACGCGATATCGTTCGCCTTGCAATAGGCGGTGTCGGCCGTGAGCAGATCCCGCATCACGGTGTCCACCCCGTCGGCACGGTAGCGTCCCACATACCACGGCGAGATCATATCCGCCAGCTCGAACACCTCGGCGTAATCCTGCGGGGCGGCGGAAAACTGGTTATAGTGGGTGCCGATGATGACATAGTAGCCGCGCCGCTGGAACCATTCGACCAGTGTCCCGGCGGGCTTGGCACCGGGATAGCGGGGGCTTTCGTTCGGATAGTTCGGGCCCAGCCCCCACAGGCAGACCACCGGCTTGCCGTCGGCATGGGCATAGGCGGTGGAGGCGGTGAGCCCGCGCGCCTCGATATTGTTCACGAAATCCCGTTTCACACGCGTCACGAGGGTGCTGTCCTCCCACGAGTAGGTGTCCGAAAAATCGTACATCATGTAGAAGAGGCGGCCGTGCGCTTCGGCAGATGCCATCACATCGGAAAGGTAATTTGCCCGCTTACTTTGCCCGGTTTCGGCAATGGTCACGAACCGCTGCACGGCGGCGCCGTCGATACCGTATGTCTCCATCCAGCGAAAATGCGTGTCGATCGCACCGGGCGCGGTGGAGTTGAACAGCAGCGCCGGCTGCCCGTTTCGCAGTGTCTCATAGGCGGTGGGAAACAGCGCCTCGGCGGGATAATCCTCCACCCCCGGCCAGATATCGAAGACGGGGCGCACACCGTTGCCCATCTTGAACCAGTTGGTGCCGTAGTCGGTGCGGAACCACGCCTGATAGCCCGCCACCGTCTTGCCCAGCAGATCGTTCTGCGCCGTCTGGGGCGCGAAGGTAAGGGTATCGGCCGCACCGGCCGGTATGGCCGAGGCACCGCACACCAAAAGCAGCACCGCCGCCAGCAGGACGGCTCCTACACGTTTCACCGGTCACGCCTCCCATAAGTAAAGATGAATTGTCAAACTAAGTGCAACAATTTTTGAGATGCAGTTCAAACAAATCAACCGGTTTATGAAATCCTAAAACCTTTTTTGGCCTGGCGTTGATCAACGCCAGGTTCTTTTTTAATGTTGCAGGACTAACACGGG